>NZ_CAOLGM010000023.1:0-44679 GCF_948475835.1 uncultured Escherichia sp.
CATCCTCATTCATTAATTCCGCTTAACAATAGTTTCACACCTTGCCCCCATTACGACACCTCGGAAATCATCACGCTGTTAAACTCTCCGTAATGCGGAAATATCATCATCGCGTTTCATTAGTGAATTCTTAAATGAGGCATTTTCACACAATTATCTTACAGATAAAAAAACCAGACTTACAATTAAGAATCAGAACAATTCACTATATAACATTGCATGTAAAGCATATACACCTCATTATTTTGTCATTATTAAGTTATTAACAGCACAATCGAGCCTTCCCCTCTGGCAAAATCTTATTCTGCAGACCTTCAAAACACCGTCCTGGGGGAGTACATTGTTCTAAGCTGACTTCCACGGCAGGGAGTGGCGATAACAGCAAAAAAGGTCAAGATTCATGTCCCCCATTGAAAAATCCAGCAAATTAGAGAATGTCTGTTATGACATCCGTGGTCCGGTGCTGAAAGAAGCAAAACGCCTGGAAGAAGAAGGTAACAAGGTACTGAAACTGAACATCGGCAACCCAGCCCCGTTCGGTTTTGACGCGCCAGATGAAATCCTCGTTGACGTGATACGCAACCTGCCTACCGCTCAAGGGTATTGCGATTCCAAAGGTCTTTACTCCGCGCGTAAAGCCATCATGCAGCACTACCAGGCTCGTGGCATGCGTGATGTTACCGTGGAAGATATTTACATCGGCAATGGTGTATCGGAGCTTATCGTTCAGGCAATGCAGGCATTGCTGAACAGCGGGGACGAAATGTTGGTTCCTGCACCAGATTACCCACTATGGACCGCGGCGGTTTCGCTTTCCAGCGGTAAAGCGGTGCATTATCTTTGCGATGAATCCTCTGACTGGTTCCCGGACCTCGATGATATTCGCGCTAAAATTACGCCTCGTACGCGTGGGATCGTTATAATCAACCCAAATAACCCAACCGGCGCGGTATATTCCAAAGAGCTTTTAATGGAGATTGTGGAGATTGCACGTCAGCATAATCTCATTATCTTCGCCGATGAAATTTATGACAAAATTCTTTACGACGACGCTGAGCATCACTCAATTGCGCCGCTGGCACCTGACCTGCTGACCATTACCTTTAACGGACTGTCGAAAACGTACCGCGTTGCAGGCTTCCGTCAGGGGTGGATGGTGTTGAACGGGCCGAAAAAACACGCCAAAGGCTACATCGAAGGTCTGGAAATGCTGGCTTCAATGCGCCTGTGTGCTAACGTTCCTGCGCAACACGCCATTCAGACCGCGCTGGGTGGTTATCAGAGCATCAGTGAATTTATTACCCCTGGCGGTCGTCTTTATGAGCAGCGTAACCGCGCGTGGGAACTGATCAACGATATTCCGGGCGTTTCCTGCGTGAAACCTCGTGGTGCGCTGTATATGTTCCCGAAAATCGACGCCAAACGCTTTAACATTCACGACGATCAGAAAATGGTGCTGGATTTCCTGTTGCAGGAAAAAGTTCTGTTGGTGCAAGGGACGGCATTCAACTGGCCGTGGCCGGATCACTTCCGCATTGTCACGCTACCGCGTGTCGATGATATCGAGCTGTCTTTGAGCAAGTTCGCGCGTTTCCTTTCTGGTTATCATCAGCTGTAATCTTAATTTCACTGCCGGAGATTGCATCCGGCAGCGTTATCCCGCCACAATGACCTGATGATGTCATCATACGTAAGGTCACTATGAAACAGAGCCATTTTTTTGCCCATCTCTCCCGCCTGAAACTCATTAACCGCTGGCCGCTCATGCGCAACGTGCGGACGGAAAATGTGTCCGAACACAGTTTGCAGGTAGCGATGGTCGCCCATGCGCTGGCAGCTATCAAAAATCGGAAATTTGGCGGTAATGTCAACGCCGAACGTATCGCTTTACTGGCGATGTACCACGATGCCTCAGAAGTGCTCACCGGCGATCTCCCTACTCCGGTGAAATACTTCAATTCGCAAATCGCTCAGGAGTACAAGGCTATTGAAAAAATCGCTCAGCAAAAACTGGTCGATATGGTTCCGGAAGAGCTGCGGGATATCTTTGCGCCGTTAATTGACGAGCATGCATATAGCGATGAAGAAAAATCGCTGGTGAAACAGGCAGATGCACTGTGTGCATATCTGAAATGTCTGGAAGAACTCGCGGCCGGAAATAATGAATTCTTGCTGGCAAAAACGCGACTGGAAGCGACGCTTGAAGCGCGTCGCAGCCAGGAGATGGACTACTTCATGGAAGTATTTGTTCCCAGCTTCCATCTTTCGCTCGATGAGATTAGCCAGGATTCACCGCTGTAAGCAGCCGGAGTCTGCGTCGCATCAGGCAATAAGCGCCGGATGCGACATCAGGCTCTTGTCAAAACGGAAACAGCATCGGGATCATCACCACACAAACCGCCATCACGATAATGGTGAACGGTACCCCCAACTTCACAAAGTCACTGAAGCTGTAATTTCCCGGACCTAAAACCAGTGTGTTAACAGGTGAAGAAACCGGTGTCATAAAGGCGGCGGATGCTGCCATCGCCACGACCATCGCGAATGGATAAGGCGACACCCCCATCGTTTTGGCAGCAGCCAGCGCAATCGGAGCCATCAACACCGCCGTCGCGGTATTAGAGATAAATAGCCCAATAACCGCCGACAAGACAAACAAACAACCCAGCATCATATGTGGCCCGTAACCACCGCCAATGTCCATCAGCCCTTTCACCGCCAGCGCGACACCTCCCGTTTTCTGTAATGCCACAGCAAACGGCATCATCCCAACGATCAAAATAATGCTCGGCCAGTGAATGGATTTATAGGCGCTTTCAGCATCTATACAGCGGAATTTCCCCATCAGCAGGCAGGCGATGATAGCGGCAACAGGATTAGGAATTTCATCTGTCAGCATTAACGCCACCATTAGCACCAGACAGAAAATGGCATGGGGTGCCTGGCTGTGCGCGGGCGATGCTTCACTCACCTCTTCCGGTAAGTTCAGCGCTACGAAGTCGCGGCCCTGTTTGGCCAGCATACCGATCAGTTTCCAGTTACCCACAACCAGGATGATATCGCCCAGCAGCAGAGGCTCATCCGCCAGCGAACCTTCCAGCGCCACGCCATTGCGCTTTAGCCCCACCACATTCAGTCCGTAGCGGGTACGAAAACCAATTTCGCGCACCGATTTACCAATCAGTTCTGACTCAGGAATTAATGAAATCTCTGCCATGCCCACATCAAGGGCCTGGTCAGAAAAATACTCGCCGCGCAGTACCATCGGCTCCAGCAATTGCTCACTACAAAATTGCCGGAGATCGACATCAGCCGCAGACATATCAATAAGCAAAACGTCACGCGCGCGAAATTCAGAAACCCCATTAACGTTCACGATAACGCGACGAAAACGCCGCCAGCGTTCAACACCGATGACGTTAGCGCCATAACGCTCACGTAATTTGAGATCATCCAGCCGTTGACCTATCATTGGCGATCCGGGGCGAATAGCCAGACGTCGCGCACGCCCGGTCAGTCGATATTCACGGATAAGATCGCGAAAGGTTCGACGCGTCCAGCCTTCGCGCTGCGGGGTCTGGGTATCCCCTTTCAGCATGAAACGCATCACTAACATATACAAAATACCCAGCACCAGCACGACCAGGCCAATAGGTGTTACGCTAAAGAAACTGAAGCCGTGATAGCCTTCACGCAGCAATTCACTGTTGACTACCAGGTTCGGCGGCGTCGCCACCAGCGTCATCATGCCGCTAATCAGCCCGGCAAAACTTAACGGCATCATCAGACGTGACGGCGAAGTTTGCATACGCATGGCAACGCTTAACACCACGGGAATAAAGATAGCGACAACGCCGGTTGAACTCATAAACGCGCCAAGCCCCGCGACGGTCAGCATCAACAAAACCAACATTTTGATTTCACTGTTGCCCGCCACTTTGACCAGCCATGTTCCCATTACGGTGGCAACACCGGTACGGACCAAACCATCGCCAATAATAAACAAGGCGGCAATCAGGACAACGTTAGGATCAGAAAAGCCGGAAAATACTTCGGGGACCGTCAGCGTTCCGCTTAATGCAAACGCGACAATAACAAACAAAGCGACCGCATCCATACGCACTCTGCCCGTCGCAAACAAGACGATGGCAACGGCCAGTAATGAAAGAACCCAAATCAATTCACCGTTCACAACTTATCCTTGTTAATTGAGGGGGATGACTTGATTCTGCCATAAAAAAGCCCCGACGAGACGGGGCTAAATCATGATCAGGTGTTTCACTGAATAATAACATCGCCATTTGGCTGTTTGGTCACAGTAATTTGCTCCAGACTGTGGAGGACCAAATCGACCTCATTCAGGCGCGGGGTATCTGCCGGAGCGTTAACCGCAATGACATGGCAACCCGCCGCCAGGCCAGAAAGCACGCCAGCGGGAGCATCTTCCACCACCACACACTCCTGCGGCGCAAGCCCCAGCAGCTGCGCACCTAACAGATACGCATCAGGTTCTGGTTTTCCGCGCTTCACTCGCTCAGCGGTTACAAACACCTCTGGTGCGGGAAGCCCAGCTATTTTATGGCGCGCTCGCGCTACCGGCATGGAGCCAGAAGTCACAATGGCCCACGGAATACCTGCTTTATTCAAATGATTGAGTAAGGCGATTGCCCCCGGAAGCGCGGTAATACCTTCGGTTTCCGTGGCCTCGATGTGCTCCAGACGCGTAAACTCGGCGGCAATATCAGCCTCGGATTTGCCCGCCATAAAATGGCGCAAAGAGGTGATCGCCTGTTTACCGTGAATGAAAGCCAGCACCTCTTCCGGCGCTAACCCATGACGTCTGGCCCAGTTGCTCCACGCCCGTTCTACCGCAGGCAGGGAATCCACCAGCGTTCCATCAAGATCAAACAGAAAACCTTTGCACCGCACGCGGGCCTCCTCAGGCGTTGATAATTTGATTAATTTCGTTGGCGCTCAAATGGTACTGACGCGGGCAGGCATGCCACACATTAAGCATGCGCTGATATTTTTCCCACATTGGCGTCTGGGCGTTAAAACCGTGAGTTCCGGCGTCAAAATGGGTATAGCGCCCTTCCACATTAACCATAAAGCGGACATAACCGAGGTAACGTGCTTCAGTGGCGGCGTCAAAGCCGAGGAAGGTGACACGACGTTCATCGATGGATTGCTGGTCCTGCAAATTAGACCAGGAAACATGCAACGCATGATACATCTCCATAATGTCGATGATAGTGCGGCAGGTTTCTTCTTTCAGCTCGCCAAACTCGCGATCCAATTCACGCATCTGTAATCCGTAACCACGCTCAATAATTGTTTGCAGGCGACGGTAACGTTCAGCATTTGCCGGATCGAGCATAGTCATCATCTTGTACTGATTAGACAAAATAAGACGTTGCGCGTTGGTCATTTCCATTGTTGACTCCTGTATCACTATACTACGGTGAAAAAAAAGAAGGCTGAGTATGCCTTCTTTTATATGCGTAATCAGGGGTCAATTACAAATCATCAAGGAAAGTTTTATCCAGTTGTTTGAAGGCGCGCTTAAGCGTGTCAGCTAATGCCTGGTAATCAGGCTTGCCTTCAACGGGTGCCAACACCTGTCCAGACTCCTGCAATTTACCGCGAACTTCATAAAACCAGTTAAGGATTGCAGGGGGTAATGGCGTTACAGAACGCTTGCCCAGCCACCACAATCCCTGCATGGGTAAACTTAAGGCGAACAGCGCAGTGGCAACTGCCGGCCCAAGCTGACCGCCCAGGGCAATCTGCCAGCAGAGAGTAAATACGGCGATCGGCGGCATAAAACGGATCGCATAACGCGTCATCTTGATAACGCGATTTTCGACAAAGACCGGGGCAAGGCGTTTTTCCAGCGGCCACGTCTTTGAGTAATGCTGTCCCCGGCGAAACAAGCTAAAAAAATTAACAGAACGATTATCCGGCGTTGACATGCTTCACCTCAACTTCACATATAAAGATTCAAAAATTTGTGCAAATTCACAACTCAGCGGGACAACGTTCAAAACATTTTGTCTTCCATACCCACTATCAGGTATCCTTTAGCAGCCTGAAGGCCTAAGTAGTACATATTCATTGAGTCGTCAAATTCATATACATTATGCCATTGGCTGAAAATTACGCAAAATGGCATAGACTCAAGATATTTCTTCCATCATGCAAAAAAAATTTGCAGTGCATGATGTTAATCATAAATGTCGGTGTCATCATGCGCTACGCTCTATGGCTCCCTGACGTTTTTTTAGCCACGTATCAATTATAGGTACTTCCATGTCGAGTAAGTTAGTACTGGTTCTGAACTGCGGTAGTTCTTCACTGAAATTTGCCATCATCGATGCAGTAAATGGTGAAGAGTACCTTTCTGGTTTAGCCGAATGTTTCCACCTGCCCGAAGCACGTATCAAATGGAAAATGGACGGCAATAAACAGGAAGCGGCTTTAGGTGCAGGCGCCGCTCACAGCGAAGCGCTCAACTTTATCGTTAATACTATTCTGGCACAAAAACCAGAACTGTCTGCGCAGCTGACTGCTATCGGTCACCGTATCGTACACGGCGGCGAAAAGTATACCAGCTCCGTAGTGATCGATGAGTCTGTTATTCAGGGTATCAAAGATGCAGCTTCTTTTGCACCGCTGCACAACCCGGCTCACCTGATCGGTATCGAAGAAGCTCTGAAATCTTTCCCACAGCTGAAAGACAAAAACGTTGCTGTATTTGACACCGCGTTCCACCAGACTATGCCGGAAGAGTCTTACCTCTACGCCCTGCCTTACAACCTGTACAAAGAGCACGGCATCCGTCGTTACGGCGCGCACGGCACCAGCCACTTCTATGTAACCCAGGAAGCGGCAAAAATGCTGAACAAACCGGTAGAAGAACTGAACATCATCACCTGCCACCTGGGCAACGGTGGTTCCGTTTCTGCTATCCGCAACGGTAAATGCGTTGACACCTCTATGGGCCTGACCCCGCTGGAAGGTCTGGTCATGGGTACCCGTTCTGGTGATATCGATCCGGCGATCATCTTCCACCTGCACGACACCCTGGGCATGAGCGTTGACGCAATCAACAAACTGCTGACCAAAGAGTCTGGCCTGCTGGGTCTGACCGAAGTGACCAGCGACTGCCGCTATGTTGAAGACAACTACGCGACGAAAGAAGACGCGAAGCGCGCAATGGACGTTTACTGCCACCGCCTGGCGAAATACATCGGTGCCTACACTGCGCTGATGGATGGTCGTCTGGACGCTGTTGTATTCACTGGTGGTATCGGTGAAAATGCCGCGATGGTTCGTGAACTGTCTCTGGGCAAACTGGGCGTGCTGGGCTTTGAAGTTGATCATGAACGCAACCTGGCTGCACGTTTCGGCAAATCTGGTTTCATCAACAAAGAAGGTACCCGTCCTGCGGTGGTTATCCCAACCAACGAAGAACTGGTTATCGCGCAAGACGCGAGCCGCCTGACTGCCTGATTTCACACCGCCAGCTCAGCTGGCGGTGCTGTTTTGTAACCCGCCAAATCGGCGGTAACGAAAGAGGATAAACCGTGTCCCGTATTATTATGCTGATCCCTACCGGAACCAGCGTCGGTCTGACCAGCGTCAGCCTTGGCGTGATCCGTGCAATGGAACGCAAAGGCGTTCGTCTGAGCGTTTTCAAACCTATCGCTCAGCCGCGTACCGGTGGCGATGCGCCCGATCAGACTACGACTATCGTGCGTGCGAACTCTTCCACCACGACGGCCGCTGAACCGCTGAAAATGAGCTACGTTGAAGGTCTGCTTTCCAGCAATCAGAAAGATGTGCTGATGGAAGAGATCGTCGCAAACTACCACGCTAACACCAAAGACGCTGAAGTCGTTCTGGTTGAAGGTCTGGTCCCGACACGTAAGCACCAGTTTGCCCAGTCTCTGAACTACGAAATCGCTAAAACGCTGAATGCGGAAATCGTCTTCGTTATGTCTCAGGGCACTGACACCCCGGAACAGCTGAAAGAGCGTATCGAACTGACCCGCAACAGCTTCGGCGGTGCCAAAAACACCAACATCACCGGCGTTATCGTTAACAAACTGAACGCACCGGTTGATGAACAGGGTCGTACTCGCCCGGATCTGTCCGAGATTTTCGACGACTCTTCCAAAGCTAAAGTAAACAATGTTGATCCGGCGAAGCTGCAAGAATCCAGCCCGCTGCCGGTTCTCGGCGCTGTGCCGTGGAGCTTTGACCTGATCGCAACTCGTGCGATCGATATGGCTCGCCACCTGAATGCGACCATCATCAACGAAGGCGACATCAATACTCGCCGCGTTAAATCCGTCACTTTCTGCGCACGCAGCATTCCGCACATGCTGGAGCACTTCCGTGCCGGTTCTCTGCTGGTGACTTCCGCAGACCGTCCTGACGTGCTGGTGGCCGCTTGCCTGGCAGCCATGAACGGCGTAGAAATCGGTGCCCTGCTGCTGACTGGCGGCTACGAAATGGACGCGCGCATTTCTAAACTGTGCGAACGTGCTTTCGCTACCGGCCTGCCGGTATTTATGGTGAACACCAACACCTGGCAGACCTCTCTGAGCCTGCAGAGCTTCAACCTGGAAGTTCCGGTTGACGATCACGAACGTATCGAGAAAGTTCAGGAATACGTTGCTAACTACATCAACGCTGACTGGATCGAATCTCTGACTGCCACTTCTGAGCGCAGCCGTCGTCTGTCTCCGCCTGCGTTCCGTTATCAGCTGACTGAACTTGCGCGCAAAGCGGGCAAACGTATCGTACTGCCGGAAGGTGACGAACCGCGTACCGTTAAAGCAGCCGCTATCTGTGCTGAACGTGGTATCGCAACTTGCGTACTGCTGGGTAATCCGGCAGAGATCAACCGTGTTGCAGCGTCTCAGGGTGTAGAACTGGGTGCAGGGATTGAAATCGTTGATCCAGAAGTGGTTCGCGAAAGCTATGTTGGTCGTCTGGTCGAACTGCGTAAGAACAAAGGCATGACCGAAACCGTTGCCCGCGAACAGCTGGAAGACAACGTGGTGCTCGGTACGCTGATGCTGGAACAGGATGAAGTTGATGGTCTGGTTTCCGGTGCTGTTCACACTACCGCAAACACCATCCGTCCGCCGCTGCAGCTGATCAAAACTGCACCGGGCAGCTCCCTGGTATCTTCCGTGTTCTTCATGCTGCTGCCGGAACAGGTTTACGTTTACGGTGACTGTGCGATCAACCCGGATCCGACCGCTGAACAGCTGGCAGAAATCGCGATTCAGTCCGCTGATTCCGCTGCGGCCTTCGGTATCGAACCGCGCGTTGCTATGCTCTCCTACTCCACCGGTACTTCTGGTGCAGGTAGCGACGTAGAAAAAGTTCGCGAAGCAACTCGTCTGGCGCAGGAAAAACGTCCTGACCTGATGATCGACGGTCCGCTGCAGTACGACGCTGCGGTAATGGCTGACGTTGCGAAATCCAAAGCGCCGAACTCTCCGGTTGCAGGTCGCGCTACCGTGTTCATCTTCCCGGATCTGAACACCGGTAACACCACCTACAAAGCGGTACAGCGTTCTGCCGACCTGATCTCCATCGGGCCGATGCTGCAGGGTATGCGCAAGCCGGTTAACGACCTGTCCCGTGGCGCACTGGTTGACGATATCGTCTACACCATCGCGCTGACTGCGATTCAGTCTGCACAGCAGCAGTAATCTCGTCATCATCCGCAGCTTTGCGCTGCGGATATCTGAACCGGAAATAATCACTATTTCCGGTTTTTTATTCTCTTAATCTGCATTAATCCTTTCTGATTATCTTGCTTAACTGCGCTGCATCAATGAATTGCGCCATTTCACTTTGCATACTTACCACTTTGTTTTGTGCAAGGGAATATTTGCGCTATGTCCGCAATCACTGAATCCAAACCAACAAGAAGATGGGCAATGCCCGATACGTTGGTGATTATCTTTTTTGTTGCTATTTTAACCAGCCTTGCCACCTGGGTAGTTCCGGTGGGGATGTTTGACAGTCAGGAAGTGCAGTATCAGGTTGATGGTCAAACAAAAACACGCAAAGTCGTAGATCCACACTCATTTCGCATTCTGACTAACGAAGCAGGCGAACCTGAGTATCACCGCGTACAGCTGTTCACGACGGGCGATGAACGCCCGGGCCTGATGAACTTCCCGTTTGAAGGATTAACCTCAGGATCGAAATACGGGACAGCTGTTGGCATCATCATGTTTATGCTGGTGATTGGCGGCGCGTTTGGCATTGTGATGCGTACAGGAACCATTGATAACGGTATCCTGGCGCTTATTCGCCATACCCGCGGGAATGAAATTCTCTTTATTCCTGCGCTGTTTATTCTGTTTTCACTTGGCGGCGCGGTATTTGGTATGGGAGAAGAGGCCGTCGCCTTTGCCATTATCATCGCACCGCTAATGGTCCGGCTGGGCTATGACAGTATTACCACCGTCCTGGTGACCTATATTGCCACGCAAATCGGTTTTGCCAGTTCGTGGATGAACCCGTTTTGTGTGGTCGTTGCTCAGGGGATTGCCGGCGTTCCGGTGCTTTCTGGCTCCGGGTTGCGCATCGTGGTGTGGGTTATCGCCACTCTGATTGGCCTGATCTTTACCATGGTGTACGCCTCACGAGTGAAAAAGAATCCTCTTCTGTCACGCGTGCATGAGTCCGACCGCTTCTTTCGTGAAAAGCAGGCTGATGTTGAACAACGTCCGTTTACCTTTGGTGACTGGCTGGTATTGATTGTCCTGACCGCCGTAATGGTCTGGGTGATTTGGGGCGTGATCGTTAATGCCTGGTTTATTCCAGAAATTGCCAGCCAGTTCTTCACCATGGGTCTGGTGATTGGCATCATCGGCGTTGTTTTCCGCCTTAACGGCATGACGGTTAATACCATGGCTTCATCCTTTACCGAAGGGGCGCGAATGATGATCGCCCCTGCCCTGCTGGTGGGTTTCGCCAAAGGGATTTTGCTGCTGGTCGGTAATGGTGAAGCAGGTGATGCCAGCGTGTTAAATACCATCCTCAACAGCATTGCCAATGCCATTAGCGGTCTGGACAACGCTGTCGCGGCCTGGTTTATGTTGCTCTTCCAGGCGGTATTTAATTTCTTTGTGACATCCGGTTCTGGTCAGGCGGCGTTAACCATGCCGTTACTGGCACCGCTTGGCGATCTGGTCGGTGTTAACCGTCAGGTTACCGTGCTGGCATTCCAGTTTGGTGATGGCTTCAGCCACATCATTTACCCAACCTCAGCTTCGTTAATGGCGACGCTCGGTGTTTGCCGGGTGGACTTCCGTAACTGGCTGAAGGTGGGCGCGACACTGCTTGGACTGCTGTTTATTATGTCCAGCGTCGTGGTGATCGGCGCTCAGTTGATGGGCTACCACTAAAAATGTTAAGAGCCGCAATTGCGGCTCTTTTTTCATTCTGCCGTTTCAGTCTCTACGGCTTCATTTTTGGCATTGCGCTTCATCCACAACGCCAGCGCTTTCAGCGAGTCTGGAGTGAACTCATCGCAGCGTGCGGTGATTTCTTCCGGCGTCAGCCAGCAAACTTCACTGACTTCATCTTCCTGTAGGGCGAAGGGACCGTGAGAGACGCAGCTGAACAATGCGCCCCAGACACGGCAATTTTTATCTTCGAAATAGAACTGCCCGTGCTCAGCAAAGGGGACACCGGCAATGCCCAACTCTTCTTCCGCTTCGCGACGCGCGGATTCCAGCAGTTGCTCATCGGCCTGGACCACACCGCCTGCGGTCGCATCTAACATGCCGGGTAAAAAGTCTTTTGTCTCGGTACGACGCTGGACCAGAATTTTGCCCATGCCATCATGCACGACGATGTAAGTTGCACGATGACGCAGACACTGTGCCCGCATTTGTTCCCGGCTGGCTTGTGCAATGACTTCGTTCTCTTCATTGACAATATCCACCCATTCAGTACTTGCCAAACGACGCTGTTCCATTATCAGGAAACCTTCTTTTTCTGGCGCTCTTACGGCGCATTTTGAGTTGTGGGTAAATTACGGATTAATCGCGACCTGCGCAATGATACTTTGATCATTGAGTGCGATTACACTAAGTACGTCATTATCCAGCATGCCATAACTCGCCGGATTACCGCCTTTCGGAATACTCACCGAGCCGGGGTTGAAGTGGAAAATCTCCCCCCGCTGTTCTGCCACTGGCAGATGGGTATGGCCGTACACCAGCACATCGTTCTGGTTTAAAGCAGGCAGATTTTCCGGGCCAAAAAGATGACCATGCGTCAAAAACAGACGTTGTTTTTCCAGTAATACCTGTTGCCACGGCGCGGTTATCGGGAAATGCAGCAGCATTTGATCCACTTCGCTGTCGCAGTTGCCGCGCACAGCGATAACCTTATGTGCCACTTCATTAAGCCGTTCAGCGACTTTGGCTGGCGCGTAACCCTCCGGTAAAGCATTACGCGGGCCGTGATTCAACACGTCGCCAAGGATCACCAGCCACTGGGCACCGCTTTGGGCAAACAACTCCAGAACACGTTCCGTCGCCGGTAACGACCCATGAATGTCCGATGCAAACATCAGTTTCATCACTCACTCCTCGTCGAAAAAACGTAAGCTATGATACTGGATTCTGTCGTTGCTATCAGCCAGATTGCTTCGCCGAAAGTGCAATAAAACGCTGGACAGACGCTCGCTGCCACTGGAATGTCGCATAATCCACCAGGCGTTCTGGCACCTCATCGCCATGTAGTACCAGGCGGTTAATCATTAGCGCCAGATCAGTATCAGCAATGCACCATTCACCAAATAAATTCGGCTGACCCAGTACTAACAAATGTTCTGCCATCGCAAACAGTTTCTCTGCACTGGCTTTTCCCTCGGCCGTTAGTGGCGCTTTTTTCGCCCCCGCAAAGACAACATCCGTCGGACGCTCTTCGCGGATGGGCATCAGATCGCTGCGCAGCCAGGCCTGAATCTGTCGTGCACGCGCACGATTTTCTAAATCAAGCGGATAAATACGTTCCCAGGTCGGTGGCGCAAATCGATCTTCCAGATACTCCGCAATGGCAGAAGATTCACTCAACTCAAAATCATCGATTTGTAATAACGGCACACGGCGTGTCTGACCGTAACCTTGCCACGTCGGCTGCAAATGTTCACCGCTGTCGAGGTCGATGGTCTTGATATGAAACGACAGGCCTTTTTCCTGCAACGCCACCCAGGCGGATAACACATAAGGGGAGAAAAAGTGGGCATCTGACCAAAGCGTGATAGCGGGTTTACTCATTATGTCCTCGGCAATAAAGGGGGCTGGCTATCAAACTATAGAGCCTTTTTGTCACTGTCACGTGACGAATACTCACGTAAGTCGCCGCGCTTTCTATACTTGTGGTGTTCAGATGATTAAACAACCGGAGCTGCAATGATCGATCTCTATTTCGCCCCGACACCCAATGGTCACAAAATTACGCTGTTTCTCGAAGAAGCAGAGCTTGATTATCGCTTGATTAAGGTAGACCTGGGGAAAGGCGGTCAGTTTCGTCCGGAATTTTTGCGCATTTCGCCCAACAACAAAATTCCGGCAATTGTTGATCATTCTCCTGCCGATGGCGGCGAACCGTTAAGCCTCTTTGAGTCTGGTGCCATTTTGTTGTATCTGGCTGAGAAAACAGGACTCTTTTTGAGTCATGAAACGCGTGAGCGCGCCGCCACATTACAGTGGTTATTCTGGCAGGTAGGCGGACTGGGGCCGATGCTTGGGCAAAATCATCATTTTAATCACGCAGCCCCCCAAACCATTCCTTACGCTATTGAACGTTATCAGGTTGAAACTCAGCGTCTTTACCATGTACTGAACAAGCGGCTGGAAAACTCGCCCTGGCTGGGAGGCGAGAACTACAGCATTGCGGATATTGCCTGCTGGCCGTGGGTTAATGCCTGGACTCGCCAGCGAATTGACCTCGCAATGTATCCGGCAGTCAAGAACTGGCATGAGCGGATCCGTTCGCGCCCTGCCACCGGGCAGGCACTGCTAAAAGCACAACTCGGTGATGAGCGTTCGGATAGTTAACAGAAACAGGTTCTCGTGTATTATTTCATCCTAAGTAAAACAACGGAGAACCTGCAATGGCACAACCTGCCGCTATTATTCGTATAAAGAACCTTCGTTTGCGTACGTTTATCGGAATTAAGGAAGAAGAAATTAACAACCGTCAGGATATTGTTATCAATGTGACGATCCACTACCCCGCCGATAAAGCGCGCACTAGCGAAGATATCAACGATGCGCTGAATTATCGCACCGTAACGAAAAACATTATTCAGCATGTAGAGAATAACCGTTTCTCTTTGCTGGAAAAATTAACTCAGGATGTGCTCGATATCGCACGTGAACATCACTGGGTGACGTATGCTGAAGTGGAGATCGATAAACTGCACGCGCTGCGCTACGCCGATTCGGTATCCATGACCTTAAGCTGGCAGCGTTAACCGCCATATCGGGAGGCTGCATGAACATAGTGATCACCGGAGGGACGGGATTAATTGGTCGCCATTTGATTCCGCGTTTGCTGGAGCTGGGCCATCAAATCACGGTAGTGACGCGTAACCCACAGAAAGCCAGTTCCGTTCTCGGCCCTCGGGTGACGCTATGGCAAGGGCTAGCCGATCAAAGCAACCTCAACGGCGTTGATGCGGTAATCAACCTGGCCGGAGAACCGATTGCTGATAAACGCTGGACTCACGAGCAAAAAGAGCGTCTCTGCCAAAGCCGCTGGAATATCACGCAAAAACTGGTCGATTTGATTAATGCCAGCGACACGCCGCCGTCGGTACTCATTTCCGGCTCGGCAACGGGCTATTATGGCGACTTAGGTGAAGTGGTGGTTACCGAAGAGGAACCGCCGCATAACGAATTTACTCATAAACTCTGCGCCCGCTGGGAAGAGATTGCCTGCCGGGCGCAAAGTGACAAAACGCGAGTGTGCCTGCTGCGTACCGGCGTAGTGCTGGCACCGGATGGCGGTATTCTCGGTAAAATGCTGCCGCCGTTTCGTCTTGGCCTGGGCGGGCCGATTGGTTCCGGTCGGCAGTATCTGGCCTGGATTCATATCGATGATATGGTCAACGGCATTCTCTGGCTGCTGGATAACGAGCTGCGCGGGCCATTTAATATGGTTTCGCCCTACCCGATACGCAATGAACAATTTGCCCATGCGCTCGGTCATGCGCTGCATCGCCCGGCTATTTTGCGCGTCCCCGCAACCGCCATTCGGCTGTTAATGGGCGAATCTTCAGTACTGGTATTAGGTGGACAACGCGCGCTGCCTAAACGGCTGGAAGAAGCGGGTTTTGCGTTTCGTTGGTACGATTTAGAAGAGGCGCTGGCGGATGTCGTTCGCTGATGTGGTTTACTGCAAACATCCGCCAGTTAACTCCCGGTGTTACAGGGTTAGTGGCTTTGCGCGATAAGATCGTCTGGTGAAAGTCGGGTCACCATCATAACTAACTCTCGGTCTAAACCTCTATCCAGCATCTCCTGAGCAATACGCAGGGCTTCTTCGCGTTTGCCAAGAATTAATCCATCATTCCGCCCTTCTTCACGTAATCTGTCAGCAATGGTCATCAGTTTCTCCTTTTCCTGTGGTGCGCGTTCTGCTATCTCACCAATAAATGCACGGAAACGCTGGGCATCTCCCGTTTGTAATACATAATTAAACAGGGCTTTTAGCTGTCTGTCATTAGTGTTCCCTGTAACTAGCAGCGAAACAATTTGGTCGACTAATCCCAACAGATCGCGCTGACGAATATGTTTCTGAATTAACTCCAACAGCGCCATTTTGCGATGTTGCATAATCTCGTCATCCGGCACCACGGTAATATCCACCAACGGAAAAGCCGATGAATATATTTTACGGGCAATCGCAGGCTCGGCAAATTCATCAAGCCAGCAGAGTGAATAAGGATAAGGACTTCTGCAACCATGATAAAACAGCATTGGGATCACCAATGGAAGCTCTTTATAGCCTGCATCCAGATGGTTTTGCATCGCCGCGATGGAATAGCGCATCATACGAAAAGCCATTAATTCTTCCGGCTTACTTTGGTGCTCTATCACTACATAAATATAACCCACTCCCTCCTGCGTTTTCACAGACCACAAGAGGTCGGAATAATATTGCCGCAGGTCGTCATCAATAAAACTGTTTGGTTCCAGTTTAAGCGTCGTTAAATCACACAGTTTGCGCAGCGGCGCGGGAAGATGAATATCAATAAAATCCCGCGCGGTGTCTGGATGGCGTAAAAAAGATTTAAATACCGCATCATGCGGCGTGGAAGTTGTCGATATTGTCATGGCGTTCCGTCACCCCTCAAATTTAAGATGACGCGACAATAACCACGATTAACACCCAATGCAGCAGGCAGTTTTTATCTTTGGACAGCGAATTCAGAAGTATTTTTAGCGGACTGCAACTTTTACATTTCAGCGGAAGCTGACTCGCAAATTCCCCATGAAAATACTCCGGCAGCGTTAGCCACCGGAGAGGAAATTATTTCAGCGATCCCTTAAGGAACTGTTGCAGACGAGGGCTTTGCGGGTTGCCAAATAACTGCTCCGGCGCGCCCTCTTCTTCTATTTTCCCCTGATGGAGGAAAATGACGTGAGTAGAAACATGGCGAGCAAAGCCCATTTCGTGAGTCACTACCACCATGGTTTTCCCCTCTTCTGCCAGTTGCTGCATAATACGTAACACTTCGCCTACCAGTTCAGGATCGAGCGCCGAGGTAGGTTCATCAAACAGTAAAACTTCCGGTTCCATCGCCAGCGCCCGCGCGATAGAAACACGCTGTTGCTGACCGCCGGAAAGATGCACCGGATATTTCCCCTGCGCACGTTCGTCTATCCCGACTTTTGCCAGATACTTCACCGCCCGCTCGCGCGCTTCCTGCTTGCTCAGGCCCAACACCTGAATCGGCGCTTCCATGACGTTTTCCAGCACCGTCATATGGCTCCAGAGATTGAAGTGCTGGAATACCATCGTCAGGCGTGTGCGCAGTAAGCGCAGTTGATTTTTATCGGCGACTTTGAGTTGACCGTCTTTGTCGCGCACCAGATTGATCGTCTGGCCATTGACCACGATCGACCCTTCACTCGGTTTTTCGAGGAAGTTAATGCAGCGCAGAAAGGTACTTTTCCCCGATCCCGACGATCCGATGATGCTTATTACATCTCCGGCATTCGCTTGCAGTGAGACCCCTTTCAGCACTTCATGTTCGCCGTAGCGTTTGTGCAAATCGATAACGTTTAATTTATTCTCGGACATCGTATTCTCAGTGCGTTGAAGAAGGTTTCACATGCTGCAACCAGCGTTTTTCCGCTCTGCGAAAGAGGCTGATCAGGACATAAGAGATGATTAAATAGAGCACCGCGGCAATGCCGAAGGCGGTAAAAGGTTGATACGTGGCGGCGTTAATATCGCGGGCTATTTTCAGCAGATCCGGCACAGTGGCCGTAAACGCCAGCGCAGTAGAGTGCAGCATCAGGATCACTTCGTTGCTGTATGCCGGTAACGCAATACGCAGCGCAGAAGGCAAAATAATGCAACGATACATTTTAAAAGTCGAGAAGCCATAGGCTCTGGCGGCTTCAATTTCCCCATGCGGAACCGAACGGATTGCCCCAGCAAAAATCTCGGTAGTGTAAGCGCAGGTGTTAAGCGTCAGCGCCAGCACGGTACAGTTCAGGCCACTGCGGAAGAAAGCGTTAAGGAATTCGGTTCCCTTAACAATCTCAAGCGTGTACATGCCGGAATAGAACACCAGCAACTGAACATACAGCGGCGTACCGCGAAAAATATAGGTAAATAACCAGATTGGAAACTGGATGTATTTATTACTGGAGACACGACCAATCGCCAGAAACAGCGCCAGGACTCCGCCTATCACTACCGACAAAATAAGCAGCCACAGAGTGATCGCCACACCAGTAAAGCGATAACCGTCGGTCCACAGCAGCGGTTTCCAGTATTCATGTAAGATTTCGATCACAGGTCAGCCCTCTTCACACCCACGGAGTAGCGGCGCTCAAGGAACAGCAGCACACCATTGGAAACAGTGGTGAAAACCAGGTAAATCACGCCACAGACGATGGCGAAATAGAACGGTTCCCAGGTACTTTTGCCTGCCAGTTGGGTGGCTTTGACCACATCTTCCAGGCCGAGTAACGAAACCAGTGCGGTAGATTTGAGGATCACCTGCCAGTTGTTGCCAATGCCTGGCAGGGCGTAACGCATCATCGCCGGAAACATGATCCGCCGAAACACTTGCCCACGAGTAAAACCGAACGCCGTCGCCGCCTCTATATGCCCTTTCGGCACTGCCATAAACGCGCCACGGAACGTTTCGGTAAAATAAGCACCGTAGATAAAACCGAGAGTAATAATACCAGCGACCATCGGATCGATATCAATCTGCCCGACGCCCATCGCCTCCGTCACCGTGTTTAGTGCAATCTGCAAACCGTAGAAAATCAGCAGCATCAACACCAAGTCCGGCACGCCTCGAATCAGCGTGGTGTACCCTTCGAAAATCAGCCCCGAAAGCCGATTTTGCGAGAGCTTACCGCCAGCGCCAATTAAACCGATGATTACAGCGAGCACTACAGAACTGATAGCCAGCTCCAGCGTGACGAGCGCACCCTGTAAAATAACACCTGAAAACCCATACAACATGCTGCCTGTCCTGTCGTGTGTGGTGAATTACCGCCTCTTGTCTCCCTCCGGTTACCCGAAGGGAGCGGGCTTTCTTTCACCGATGGCGATTAGCCACCATAAACATCAAAATCGAAGTACTTTTTCGCTAATTTCTCGTAAGTACCGTCAGCGCGCATTTCGGCAAAGGCTTTGTTCAGTGCCTCGCGCAGTTCGTTATCTTCTTTACGCAGGCCCATGCCGGTCCCTACGCCAAACAGTTTTTCATCTTTAACAGACGGGCCACCGAATTTGTAATCTTTACCGACAGGTTGTTTGAGGAAACCTTCGCTGGCAGCGACCTCATCCTGGAACGCGGCATCAATACGTCCGGCAGTCAGGTCAGAATAAATGTTGTCCTGCCCCTGATACGAGACGATTTCAATGCCTTTTGGTGCCCAATGTTCGTTACCGAACGTCTCCTGGGTGGTGCCCTGCAATACGCCTACCCGCTTGCCTTTCAGCGACTCGACTGTCGGCTGAATGTCGGAATTTTTCGCCACCACCAGACGAGAATCGGCAGCGTACAGTTTGTCGGTGAAGGCAATTTCTTGCTGACGTTTTTCCGTAATGGAAAGCGATGACATGATGGCGTCAATCTTCTTCGCTTTTAAGGACGGGATTAACGCATCCAGCGGATTTTCGACAAACGTACATTGCGTATTGATGCGTTTGCATAATTCCTTTGCCAGATCGATATCGAAGCCAACCAGTTCGCCTTGTGAATTTTTTGATTCAAATGGCGCATAGGTCGGGTCGGTACCGATGCGGATGTTTTGCGGAATCGCAGCAAACGCCGCAGTTGCGCTGGAGAAGGCCAGAACCAGAGAGAGCGATAGCACCAGTTTTTTCATAATGTCCTCAACTGACAGTCTTTTTATAGGGAATATTTACAGGTTTGTTACACTTATCGTGCCATAAAATTGACCATCAAGGCAAAATATCCCGCCCCGTTAGACGTATTATTTTTCATTAAAAATGCTTAAGTATGCATTTCAATGCACCACGATAGTGCAACAAACCTGGCGTGCACCATGATGATCATTCCATCAGGTACAGCTTCCCAGCGACGTATCAGTCACCGTAGACATTAAAGTCGAAATACTTTTTCGCCATCTTGTCGTAGGTGCCGTCCTGACGCAGCTCGCCAAGCGCCTTATTGAAGGCAGCCGTCAGTTCAGCATCATCTTTACGTAGCCCTACACCGGTGCCATCACCGAAGTATTTTTTGTCTTTTACTGATGAGCCAGCAAAGGCGAAATCTTTACCAGCAGGTTGCTTGAGGAATCCTTCGCTGGCAGCAACTTCATCTTGTAACGCAGCATCCAGACGTCCTGCAGCCAGATCGGAATAGACCAAATCCTGGTTGGCATAGGCCACCACATCCACGCCTTTGCTACGCCAGGTCTCGTTAGCGTAAGCTTCCTGGGTTGATCCCTGCAGCACACCAACATGTTTACCTTTCAGTGAATCCAGCGTTGGCTGAATCGGTGAACCTTTGGCAGCAATCAAACGAGAATCTGCGGCGTACAGCTTGTCGGAGAAGGCAATCTCCTGCTGACGTTTATCGGTAATGGAAAGCGACGAAATAATGGCGTCGATTTTTTTCGCTTTCAGTGAGGGGATCAGCGCGTCAAAGTCACTGGCAACCCAGGTACATTTCACCTGCATCCGTTTGCACATCTCGTTACCGAGATCGATATCAAAGCCAACAAAATCACCTTTAGCATCTTTCGACGAGAACGGCGCATAGGTGGTATCGGTTCCGATACGTACCGTCTCCGGTAGCGCCGCATAGCTGGAAGCCGCTGCGGAGAGACCGACTAACAAAGACAGAGCGAGAATCGACTTCTTCATACATAACCCTCAAGTGAAAATGGCTTTTTTATGTTGTGTATTGTGTTGTGTGTTTGCAGGCTCTTTCATGCAGGTCTTATGCCATCTTGACGACAACAGTAACATTCAACGTTAAATATGTTAATAAGACGTTGCATTATTGTCCTGAAGTTGAAGATAGCAGGTATAGCGGTTGAATCGCAGCGTTTCGATTGAATGGCAGAAACAAAATGTCGAGGATTTGATCGCGGTTGCAAAATTGCCCTGAAACAGGGCAACAGCGGAGTTATGCGCCCTGCCAGCGGGCAAAGAGATCTTCAGGAAGGGTTATCGCAAACTGGTCAAGAACACGATTAACCGTCTGATTTATCACATCATCAAGGGATTGCGGGCGATGATAAAACGCCGGAACGGGAGGCATAATCACCGCACCGATTTCTGCTGCCTGAGTCATTAAACGCAGATGGCCTAAGTGCAATGGTGTTTCACGCACGCAGAGCACCAACGGGCGACGCTCTTTCAGCACCACATCTGCCGCACGGGTCAGTAAACCATCGGTGTAGCTATGGACAATGCCGGAAAGGGTTTTGATTGAACAGGGTAAAATAACCATCCCCAGCGTCTGGAAAGAACCGGAAGAGATGCTGGCGGCAATATCGCGCGCATCGTGCGTGACATCAGCTAATGCCTGCACTTCGCGCAGGGAAAAACCCGTTTCGAGGGATAAGGTCTGGCGCGCCGCCTGGCTCATCACCAGATGCGTTTCGATATCTGCGACATCGCGCAGAACCTGTAATAAGCGCACGCCATAAATCGCGCCGCTGGCACCGCTGATGCCTACAATGAGTCGTTTCATAAATAGTTGCCCTGTCAGACTTGCAGGCAGACTTTGCAGGATTTCGGCGGGAGTTGCAAGTCAGGGTGCCAGACCGGCACCCTCAGCGAAGGCATCATCCTTCGTTATGCATTTCGAGATTTTCCACTTCGTTCTGACGTTGCACTGCTTTGGCGTCATCATTACGTAACGTATCGAGGAAATCGAGGTAGCCCTGATCAACATCTTTGGTGACGTAGACGCCGTTGAACACCGAGCATTCAAACTGCTGGATATCCGGATTTTCAGCGCGAACGGCGTCGATCAGATCGTTCAGATCCTGGAAAATCAACCCGTCAGCACCGATGATCTGGCGAATTTCATCAACTTCGCGACCGTGAGCGATAAGCTCCGTGGCGCTCGGCATATCAATACCATAAACGTTCGGGAAGCGAATTTCCGGTGCCGCAGAAGCGAGGTACACTTTCTTCGCTCCGGCTTCGCGTGCCATCTCGATAATCTGCTCAGAAGTGGTGCCACGGACGATGGAGTCGTCGACCAGCAGGACGTTTTTATCGCGGAACTCGGCGCGGTTGGCATTCAGTTTACGGCGCACGGACTTACGACGCAGCTGCTGGCCCGGCATGATAAAGGTGCGGCCAACATAGCGGTTTTTAACGAAGCCCTGGCGGTACGGTTTGCCCAGAATACGAGCAATTTCCAGCGCGATATCACACGAGGTTTCTGGGATCGGGATCACCACGTCGATATCCAGATCTTCCCATTCGCGGGCAATTTTCTCGCCCAGTTTCGTGCCCATATTCACACGCGCGCTGTAAACGGAAATTTTGTCGATGAACGAGTCCGGGCGAGCAAAGTATACATACTCAAACAGGCACGGATTGCTGACCGGATTGTCAGCACATTGACGGGTAAACAACTGCCCTTCTTCAGTAATGTAAATCGCTTCGCCAGGCGCGACGTCACGCAGGAAATCAAAGCCCAGCGTATCGAGCGCTACGCTTTCGGAAGCGACCATATATTCTGTACGGTTCTCGTCAATATCACGTTTTCCCAGTACCAGCGGACGAATCCCGTTTGGATCGCGGAAAGCAACCATACCGTGGCCGATAATCATCGCCACACAGGCATATGCGCCGCGGATTAAGCGGTTTGTGGCAGCAATGGCAGCGAAAATATTGTCGGCTTCCAGCGGGTAGTGGCGGAAATTGTCCAGCTCGCTGGCGAAGATATTAAGCAGAATTTCCGAGTCGGAAGTGGTGTTGATGTGGCGGCGTTTTTCTTCAAACAGTTTTTTACGCAACTCGTGAGCGTTGGTCAGATTGCCGTTGTGGGCAAGCGTAATGCCATACGGGGAGTTAACGTAAAACGGCTGCGCTTCAGAGGCGCTGGAGCTGCCAGCCGTAGGGTAACGCACATGACCAATGCCCATATTGCCCTGCAAACGCTGCATATGGCGAGCTTCAAATACATCGCTCACCAGCCCGTTCGCTTTACGCAAACGGAAGCAGTTATTGGCATCTATGGTGATGATGCCGGCGGCATCCTGACCGCGATGCTGAAGCACCGTTAAGGCATCATAAATCGACTGGTTAACCGGCATAACACCGGCGATACCGACAATACCGCACATACGTCTTTTTCCTCGTTAAGCCACATCTCAGAGCACTTACGCTCTGGGCAAGAAACTTGACGAGCTTTGCAGATAATCAAAAAACCATCTGATGATAAAACTGAACTGCGGGATCAGCTGTGATTTGCTCCAGTCTTCGCTTTTCGACACCCCGGTAAAGGAGTCGAGAAAGAAGAGAATGGCGGCAACAATCAACACACCGCGCAACGCACCGAAACAGACGCCCAGCACCCGATCGGTGCCTGACAACCCCGTTTTCTCCACCAGCTGGCCTATCACGAAGTTCACGATAGCACCAACGATCAGGGTAGCGATAAACAGTACCGCGATGGCAATTCCATTTCGAACCAGTTCGTCTTCAAAGCCCGTAAACCAGACTGACAGGTAAGTGTAGTAATGACTGGCAACAAAGAAAGCACAACCCCATGTCACCAGCGATAACGCTTCACGAACAAAGCCGCGGATCAGGCTAACCAGAGAGGAAAAAGCAATCACCGCGATTATGGCGTAATCAATCCAGACCATATGTGTCCCACGATTTTACGCCCTGTCATCCTGTTCGGGGCGCATTCTAACAGAAAAAGAAAACGTTTGCGTAGGGATTTCCTTCCCGCGCATCAATAAAAATGGCGCTGAAAAAATATTCAACGCCATCGACTTTTTATGCCTTTGCGGCATCGTGCAATGCGTGTCGGATGCGGCGTAAACGCCTTATCCGACCTACGGTTCTAACACTGCCCAGGCCTGATAAGACGCGCCAGCGTCGCATCAGGCAAGACTGTATTAATTCGGCGTATAGCCCATTACCACGCCACTTAAGCCAGAAAGTTGCTTCAACTCACCCAGCGAACCTTTCAGCTTATCTTTCGAGGCATCCGGCCCAACCAGAATACGGGTAATTTTACCCTGCACTGGCGTGGATGGCGACGTATAAACCCGATAACCGGCACCGCGCAGCTTACCGACAATCTCATTCACTTTATCGGCATTTTTCAGCGCACCCAGTTGCACAACATAGGCTTTACCCGTTGGCGCTGCTTTTTCTTCCACGACCGGCTTCGGTTCTGGCTTCGGCGCAGGTGGTGCTTCAACCTTCGGTTTAGGCGGCTCCACCGGTTTCGGCTTCGGTGGGGCGACCGGTGCAGGTTCCGGTTCAAACTCGGTGTTATTGGCTGCAATAGTGGTCGGATCGAGCGACGGTGCTGCGGCATCACCTGCCCGCACCTCTTCCGCTGCGCCTTCCGGCGGCTGCGTCGGCAACGCCTGGGTGGCGGCTGGCATCATATCAGGCTCATCGCGATCGCCCGCTTTCGGCACCAGCGGGATAGCCGCGAACTCATCCTGATAATGTTTTTTCTGCCCGTCCAGCAGCCCTGGAAGTACAATCACCCCCAGCGCCACCAGCACGATCGTGCCCACTAACCGATTCTGAAACTTACTTGCCACCGCTTCTCCTCGCGTCAATCACTTCCATGACATGTGCGACAGTGTGGAAAGAACCACACACCAGCACGGTGTCTTCCGCTTTAGCGTCCGCCATTGCGGCATCCCATGCCTGCGCAACGCTATCAAATGATTTGCCGTTACCCAAATGCTCAAGCAGTTGTTCTGCCGTGGCACCGCGCGGCCCTTCCAGTGGCGCACAATACCAGTCATCAACCACGCTTTTCAACCAGGCCAGAGTTCCGGCAATATCTTTATCATGTAGCATACCGATAACCGCCAGCACGCGCCCGTTTTTCGGTAGCGCTTTCATACGCCCGGTGAGATATTCCGCCGCATGTGGATTATGCGCGACATCAAAAATAACGCGTGGCGACTCGCTCACAATCTGGAAACGTCCCGGCAAAATTGCGCTGGCAATCCCGTCGCGAATGGCATTTTCACTGACTTCCAGCCCGCTGGCACGCAGTGCCGCCAGCGCCGTTGCGGCATTCGGTTGCGGGACAAGCGGCAACGGCAGATTTTCCAGCGTGCCGTGAGCATCGCTAAACGCCCAGTCATGATCGGTGACGGAATAGTTCCACTCAACGCCCCGACGTTGTAACAGTGCACCTTTTTCCTGTGCCACATCAGCAATGGTAGAAGGCATTTCCGGCTCACCGACAATTGCCGGTTTTTCGCTGCGGAAGATGCCTGCTTTCTCGCGACCAATACTTTCGCGATCTGGACCCAGCCAGTCGGTATGATCCAGCGCAATACTGGTTACTACCGCGACATCGGCATCGACAATATTGGTTGCGTCCAGACGACCGCCCAGCCCTACTTCCAGAATCACCACGTCAAGTTGTGCCTGCTTGAACAGCCACAACGCCGACAGCGTACCGTACTCGAAATAGGTCAGGGAAATATCACCGCGTGCCGATTCAATCTCCGCAAAAGAGGCGGTGTGGGCCGATTCCGGCAATTCCTGGCCCTGCACACGTACGCGCTCGGTATAACGCACCAGATGCGGTGAACTGTAGACGCCCACTTTGTACCCTGCCGCCATCAGAATCGACTCCAGCGTACGGCAGGTGGTGCCTTTGCCATTCGTACCCGCAACGGTAAACACAAATGGCGCTGGTTTCAGAACGCCAAGACGCGCCGCGACCTGGCTCACGCGCTCAAGGCCGAGATCGATAGTTTTACTGTGCAGGTTTTCCAGATAAGAAAGCCACGAAGCCAGAGGCGACGCGGCTTGAGGAGTGCGTTTGATAATCATGGTATCCGCTGATTCGTTACGGTGAGAATAGCAAAAGGGCAGAGCCAGTGGCCCTGCCCTTATCAGTTATCAGGCCTCAGGTTCCTGATCCGGTACCGGGGGTACCACTACGCCTTCACGCGGCGCTTCAGGATTCGGCGCTGGCAGATTCATCAACTTCGCCAGAATGCTCGCCAGTTTCAGGCGCATTTCCGGACGACGGACGATCATGTCGATGGCGCCTTTCTCGATCAGGAATTCACTGCGCTGGAATCCTGGCGGCAGTTTTTCGCGAACGGTCTGTTCGATAACACGCGGACCGGCAAAGCCAATTAACGCTTTCGGTTCAGCGATGTTGAGATCGCCCAGCATGGCGAAACTTGCAGAAACACCGCCCATCGTCGGGTCGGTCAGCACGGAGATGTACGGCAAGCCGCGCTCCTGCATTTTTGCCAGTGCCGCAGAGGTTTTCGCCATCTGCATCAGCGACATCAGTGCTTCCTGCATACGTGCGCCACCAGAGGCGGAGAAGCAGATCAGCGGGCAGTTATCTTCCAGCGCCTGCTCAACGGCACGCACGAAACGTGCACCCACAACAGACCCCATTGAACCGCCCATAAAGGCGAACTCGAATGCCGCAGCGACAACCGGCATTCCATACAGAGTGCCTTTCATCACCACCAGCGCATCTTTTTCGCCAGTTTCTTTCTGCGCAGATGCCAGACGGTCTTTATACTTCTTGGAGTCACGAAACTTCAGCACATCTTTCGGCTCAAGCTCGCTACCCAGCTCCACAAGGCTTCCTTCATCTAACAGGCTATGCAGGCGATTACGCGCTGTCATACGCATGTGATGGTCACACTTCGGACAGACCTCAAGATTACGTTCCAGCTCAGCGCGGTATAAAACCTGACCGCAGCTATCACACTTAGTCCACACCCCTTCAGGAATGCTCGCCTTGCGGGTGGGAGTAATGTTGCTTTTAATTCGTTCAATCCAGCTCATTAGGGACCTTTCTGTCTGAACCTGGTTCGATGCCAGTTTTATCTTTGGGGACGCATAATGCCATTTTTGCCCCCAACAGACCATGAATGTTGCACATTAAAACATAACAGCCCGAAACTTTGGATAAAAAAGTGGTCGAACCGCGGAGTTACTTTTTATTTTGCGGCGCGTGCCGCAGCGCGTTTGTGACGGATTATTTCGATGACGCCCGGCAAAATAGAAACCACAATAATCCCGACGATCAGCAGCTTAAGGTTATCCTGAACCATCGGGATTGTACCGAAGAAATAGCCTGCGTAGGTAAAAAGCAGTACCCACAACAGTGCGCCGATCACGTTATAAGCGGCGAAATGACGGTACGACATGTGGCCCATTCCCGCAACAAACGGGGCGAACGTTCTGACGATCGGCACAAAACGGGCGAGAATAATCGTTTTGCCGCCATGTTTCTCATAAAACTGATGGGTTTTGTCGAGATAACTGCGACGGAAAATTTTCGAATTGGGATTACTGAACAACTTTTCACCGAACAACCGCCCGATAGTGTAATTGACCGCGTCACCCACAATCGCGGCGATCAGCATCAGCACCACCATCATATGGACGTTGAGATCGTTGGTTTCCAGTGATGCCAACGCTCCGGCAACAAACAGCAATGAATCACCCGGTAAAAACGGCGTTACCACCAGACCGGTTTCACAGAACAAAATTAAGAACAAAATGGCATAAACCCAGACGCCGTACTCCGCGACCAGCTCTGCCAGATGCACGTCAATGTGCAGGATAAAATCGATGAGGAAATAAATCAGGTCCATATTTGCCTATGCCTTGTACTCGTCATCTTTCAGGCTGTAACTACGTTGGCTACAGCCTGAAATGTTCCGAGCATTATTCTCGTTAGTCCGCCAGAAATAGCGGGCCCATTGGCGGTTTTGGAAGATCATACCGGTCAGGGTAATCCACCGCGACCAGATACAGCCCTTCCGCTTTTGCCGTTGCTGCCGCCAGCGTTCTGTCCTTTGCCGCCAGCAACTCTGCTATCCAGCTCTCCGGCTGGTTGTGGGCACCGACTTCCATCAGGCTGCCGACAATATTCCTGACCATATGATGTACAAAAGCATTCGCTTTAATATCTACCACCACATAAGGACCGTGACGCGTGACATTAATATGCATAACGTTGCGCCACGGGGTTCGGGACTGGCACTGCACCGCACGGAACGAGGTGAAATCATTCTCGCCCAGCAAGCATTGCGCAGCCCGATGCATCCGTTCAGCGTCCAGCGGTTCGTAAAAATGGGTTACCCCTTTACTCAGTACCGCCGGGCGCAGCCGATGATTGTAGATGATGTAGCGATAACGGCGAGCCGTGGCGCTAAATCGGGCATGAAAATCATCAGGTACAGCTTTAACCCAACGCACGGCGATGTCACCAGGTAAATTCGCATTTACGCCCAAGGTCCACGCCGCGTCTTTGCGCTGCGCGGTTGTTTCGAAATGCACCACTTGCCCGGTACCGTGTACCCCTGCGTCAGTACGCCCGGCGCAGAAGACGGTGATGGGTTCGTTCGCCACCTGGGAGAGCGCCTTTTCCAGCTTCTCCTGCACACTGCGGACTTCATTCTGCCGTTGCCAGCCGTAATACTTACTGCCGTCGTACTCAATGCCCAGCGCAATTTTATAAACTGGCAGTTGTTGCTGGTCGGACATTAGTACAGATACTCCTGCACCAGTTTCTCGGCGATTTTTACTGCCATCAGCGCGCCGCCAAAGCGAACGTTATCGGCCACCGGCCAGAACTGGACTTGCTCCGGCATACCGTAGTCATTACGCACGCAGCCAACAGAAAGATGCGGCGTACCCGAAGCATCCCCTACCTGAGTCGGGAATTCGTTCTCTTCAGAGAGCACAATATCTTCGCCCTGAGCAAACGCATCACGCGCTTCTTCTGCCGCCAGCGGACGCAGTGCTTCAAAGTTGACCATCTGGGCATGACCGTAGAATACCGGTGCCTGGACGACGCTTGCCGAAATCATCAGCCCTTCGTCCTGCAGGATTTTGCGTACTTCGTCAACGATACGACGTTCTTCACGCACGCTACCTTCGCTATCCGGCAACAACGGCAGCATATTGAACGCCAGTTGACGACCGAAGAAATCTTCTTCGTCAATCGGAATGCCGTTGAGCAATTTCGCACTCTGCCCCGCTAACGCATCGACCGCTTTTTTGCCCTGGGCGGAGGCTGAAATCAGGCTGGTAACACTGATACGCGACAAACCGCCCTGATCGATTAACGGTTTCAGTGCCGCCAGCAGCTGGCTGGTCAGACTGTCTGGTACGGCGATGACATTCCGGTTGCGGTAATCGGTCAGTACAAACGGGTTTACTTCCGGCACCACCAGCGGTACGTCGGGTTCGAGAGCAAACAGTCCGCTGCTGTCGATCACCAGGCAACCTGAGTTGGTCGCTTCTTCAACCCAGGCAGCGGTAGCTTCTTTGCCTGCGACAAAAAATGCCAGCTGCGCCTGCGTCCAGTCGAATTCAGCGGCATCCTGCACGGTGATTGTCTTACCACCAAAGCGCAGTTGTTCGCCTGCGCTTTCGTTACGTGCCAGTGCATAAATTTCCCCAACCGGGAACTGACGTTCAGCCAGCGTTTCAAGCAGGGCTTCGCCCACAGCGCCAGTTGCGCCCAGGACGGCAATGTTCCAGCCTTCAGACATGGTGGTTTACTCCAGAAATAGCAAAGCTCCCTGCCAATGTTACAGCAGAGAGCATGAAGAAGAGATTAACGTGCCGGATGATGAACGGCGTTAAAACCCAGTTTACACAGCAATGATGCCGCACTGGCGTCATCACAAATTACATACAGAGATGACCATTCACGGCGCTCAAGATAGTTTTTGCGCAGTTTATCGAACTCACCCGGTATCCCGGCGACTTTACGCAGCGGTGCGTCATCGCGGCGCACATCATACACCAAATGCACCAGCCTTTTCAGCGTCGGTTGATCGAGCGGGCCATGCAGCGTAATGCGACCAAACTCTGGCGCGGGCAGTAATGTATCCAGCGCAACGTGCTGTTCATGCCCAATAAACTTGCTATAGGCTTCAAACACTTGCGTAGTACCGCGTGCTTTACCTTCCAGGGTATAGCCTGCGATATGCGGCGTGCCGATATCCACTTTTGTCAGCAATTCCACGTTAAGTTCCGGTTCGCCTTCCCAGACATCCAGCACTACGCTTAACTTCTGGCCTTCATTCAGGCAGGTCAGCAACGCAGTATTATCGACGACTGCGCCACGGCAGGCGTTAATCAGAATCGCTCCCGGCTTCAGGCTACGGATCAGTTTTTCATCCGCCAGATGCAGCGTTTTGTACGGCCCGTCTTTGAAGAGTGGCGTATGGAAAGTCAGAATATCCGCATGCTGAACTAATTCATCCAGCGAGCGGAAATCACCCTCATCCCCACGGTCAGCGCGAGGCGGATCGCAAAGCAATGTTTTAATCCCTAACGCTTCCAGTCGCGCCTGCAATCGACGTCCAACGTTACCAACGCCCACGATCCCCACCGTACGGTCGTGCAGTGAAAATCCATCGCGTTCGGCAAGCATCAGTAGTGAGGAGAAAACATATTCCACCACCGCAATCGCATTACAGCCAGGTGCCGCGGAAAAACCAATTCCCGCCTGCTTTAACCATGCTTCATCGACATGGTCGGTCCCCGCTGTGGCAGTACCAACAAATTTAATGGGTTTTCCTGCCAGCAAAGATTCATTCACTTTCGTGACCGAACGCACCATCAGCGCATCCGCGTCTGCCAGTTGAGCGACGGGGATTGGACGCCCGGGAACCGCGGTCACCTCACCCAAACGGCTAAATAAGTCGCGGGCATAAGGCATATTTTCATCAACAAGGATTTTCACGTTTGTGTTACCTGTATGAGACGAGAGTTAACCGGACAAGTGTGCCATAATCTCGCGGCCAGGCATACTTGCGAAGATTTCAGGTATAAGGATACGTAATGATACAACCTATTTCCGGCCCTCCTCCTGGGCAACCACCAGGTCAGGGAGATAACCTGCCGTCTGGCGCGGGCAATCAGCCTTTATCCAGTCAGCAACGTACTTCGCTGGAAAGCTTAATGACGAAAGTGACCTCACTGACGCAACAGCAAAGAGCAGAACTGTGGGCGGGTATCAGGCACGATATTGGTCTGTCGGGAGATTCACCGCTGCTTTCGCGTCACTTCCCTGCCGCTGAGCATAATCTGGCGCAACGTCTGCTGGCCGCGCAAAAAAGCCATTCTGCCCGCCAGCTTTTAGCGCAATTAGGGGAGTATTTACGTCTGGGGAATAATCGTCAGGCGGTCACGGATTATATCCGTCATAACTTTGGTCAGACGCCGCTGAATCAGCTCTCACCGGAGCAATTAAAAACCATTCTCACCCTGTTGCAGGAAGGGAAGATGGTTATTCCGCAACCACAGCAGCGCGAGGCGACCGACCGTCCTTTATTACCGGCGGAGCACAATGCGCTAAAACAGCTGGTGACCAAACTTGCGGCGGCAACGGGGGAACCCAGCAAACAGATCTGGCAATCGATGCTGGAACTTTCCGGGGTGAAAGATGGCGAGTTAATTCCAGCGAAACTGTTTAACCATCTGGTGACCTGGTTGCAGGCGCGCCAGACGTTAAGCCAGCAAAATACGCCGACGCTGGAATCACTACAGATGGCGCTAAAACAACCTTTAGATGCCAGTGAACTGGCGGCGTTATCGGCATATATCCAGCAAAAATATGGCCTTTCTGCGCAATCATCGCTTTCTTCTGCCCAGGCCGAGGATATTCTTAATCAGCTTTATCAACGGCGGGTTAAAGGGATTGATCCGCGTGATATGCAACCGCTGCTTAATCCTTTTCCACCGATGATGGACACGTTGCAAAATATGGCAACGCGTCCCGCGCTGTGGATACTGTTAGTCGCGATTATCCTGATGCTGGTCTGGCTGGTTCGTTAGCCCCGACGAAATGACAGTATCGTGACAATAATTCCCAGCACCGCAGAGATCGCCCCGGCAAGAAATACCGAAGAGTAACCAAACGTGGTCGCCAGCATTCCCGCCAGCGGCCCGGAGACGCCGAGGGCGATATCCTGAAACGCGGCGTAACCGCCCAGTGCGGTGCCGCGAACTTGTGAGGGGACGCGTTTAACCACCTCCACGCCCAGCGCAGGAAAGATAAGCGAACATCCGGCTCCGGTTAACGCCGCGCCCGCTAATGCGACCCACGCACCTGGGGCTTGCCAGAGCAGCAACAAGCCCACCGTTTCTACAAGCAGAGAGACAATCGCCACTTTCACGCCGCCAAAACGGTCCGGCATCCAGCCAAACATGACGCGCATCACGACAAATGCGCCGCCAAACGCGGTAAGAGTAAAGCCCGCCATCGCCCATCCTTTGCTGGCAAAGTAGAGCGAAACGAAAGTCCCGATAACCGCAAAACCAACGCCTTGTAGTGCCAGCCCTAACCCTGGTTTCCAGATAAACCCGACAACGCTCCACAGCGATGGACGTTCTCCCGCCAGGGCCGGTACTTTGCGCACTGTGCCGTTACAGGCCCACGCCAGTAAGGGTAATACCATTGTGGTGATCGCCAGTGCGGCAAAACCGTAATGGCTATGAATCAACAGGCCAAGCGGAGCACCAACAGCGAGGGCACCGTAAATCGCCATTCCATTCCATGACATCACTTTGCCAGAGTGTTTTGGCCCTACGATGCCTAACCCCCAGGTCAGAGCGCCTGTCAGTAACTGGCTTTCACCAAACCCAAGAATCAAACGCCCGATGACCAACAGGGCAAATTTGAACGGTGCGGAGACAGGCAAAATCGCCGCCAGCAGCAACGCGCCGCCAGCCAGACCACAAGCTAACATCCCCTGAAGCGCCGAACGTTTTGCACCATATTGATCGGCCAGTCGCCCGGCATAGCCACGCGTCAGCACCGTAGCCAGAAACTGAATCCCGACGGCAATCCCGACCATGGTATTGCCATAGCCCAGATCATGATGAACAAACAGCGGGATAACCGGCAACGGCAGCCCTACGGTCATGTAGGTGAGAAAAACCGCAAAAGCGATGCGGAAGAGCGAAAAATTGGCAGAAGATCGTGTTTCGGTTTGGCTTACAGCAGTCATGCATTACTCCAGAATGCAGCGCAAGGCGAGGAGTATCCCCGTCTCATCTCTCTGGTTTCAGGGTTACGGTGCGTTGGCAGGATTTAACGCGTACGTCTTTTCAGAAGGAAATCGACAAAGCGGGAAGTTTGCCTGGAACTGGCGGCGATTGTCAATGATGTGAAAAAGGGAACCATCAGGTTCCCTTTTGCGTTAGTGCCGGAGGCCGCATTGGCGCGTAACGTCGGATGCGACGCTGGCGCGTCTTATCCGACCTACTCCGACTACTCCGACTACTCCGACCTACTGCGAATTAATCTTTCAGCTTGCGCATTACCAGCGTGGCGTTGGTGCCGCCGAAGCCGAAGCTGTTAGACATAACGGTGGTCAGTTCGCGATCGGTCGTTTCGGTCACGATGTTCAGACCCGCAGCCTGCTCGTCCAGCTCTTCAATGTTGATGCTCGGGGCGATAAAGCCGTGTTCCAGCATCAGCAGAGAGTAGATAGCTTCCTGTACGCCAGCAGCGCCCAGAGAGTGACCGGTCATGGCTTTGGTTGCAGAAATCGCCGGGCTCTTATCGCCGAACACTTCACGGATAGCTGCCAGCTCTTTCACGTCGCCAACCGGAGTCGAAGTACCGTGGGAGTTCAGGTAATCGATTGGGGTATCAACGCCATGCATCGCCATCTTCATGCAGCGTACTGCGCCTTCGCCAGACGGAGCAACCATGTCTGCACCATCAGAGGTTGCGCCGTAGCCAACGATTTCAGCATAGATGTGAGCACCACGCGCCAGCGCGTGTTCCAGCTCTTCAACCACTACCATACCGCCGCCGCCAGCGATAACGAAACCGTCACGGTGAGCGTCGTAAGTACGGGAGGCTTTTTCCGGGGTGTCGTTGTATTTAGTAGACAGCGCACCCATCGCGTCGAATTCGCAGGCCATTTCCCAGCACAGCTCTTCGCCGCCGCCAGCAAACACGATGTCCTGTTTGCCCAGTTGGATCTGCTCTACTGCGTTACCGATACAGTGTGCGGAAGTCGCACACGCGGAGCTGATGGAGTAGTTAACGCCATGAATTTTAAACGGCGTGGCGAGGCAGGCAGAAACGCCGGATGCCATCGCTTTGGTGACCACATACGGGCCAACCGCTTTCAGGCCGCGCGGGCCGCGCATTGCGTCAGCGCCGAACACCTGGAAACGCGGGGAACCGCCGCCAGAACCTGCAATCAGGCCAACGCGCGGGTTATTCTGGTAAGCTTCCGGAGAAAGGCCCGCATCTGCGATTGCCTGCTCCATAGAAAGGAATGCATAAATGGATGCGTCGCTCATAAAGCGCACAACTTTGCGGTCAATGAGGCCAGTGGTATCCAGTTTTACGTTGCCCCAGACGTGGCTACGCATGCCGGAATCCTTCAGCTCCTGAGAGAAAGTGATCCCTGAACGTCCTTCACGCAGAGATGCCAGGACTTCCTGCTGGTTATTACCGATGCTGGAAACAATGCCCAGGCCAGTAATCACTGCACGTTTCATTCAATACCTCTGTAAGTCGCACATAGAGTAAGTTTCGAATGCACAATAGCGTACACTTGTACGCCGAACAAGTCCGATCAGCCATTTAATAGAGAAATTTGCGCAGCCTTACACACATCGCTAAGATCGAGCCACCGCCTGTAAGACGAGTAACTTACGTGAAACACTACTCCATACAACCTGCCAACCTCGAATTTAATGCTGAGGGTACACCTGTTTCCCGAGATTTTGACGATGTCTATTTTTCCAACGATAACGGGCTGGAAGAGACGCGTTATGTTTTTCTGGGAGGCAACCAATTAGAGGTACGCTTTCCTGAGCATCCACATCCTCTGTTTGTGGTAGCAGAGAGCGGCTTCGGCACCGGATTAAACTTCCTGACGCTATGGCAGGCATTTGATCAGTTTCGCGAAGCGCATCCGCAAGCGCAATTACAACGCTTACATTTCATTAGTTTTGAGAAATTTCCCCTCACCCGTGCGGATTTAGCCTTAGCGCATCAACACTGGCCGGAACTGGCTCCGTGGGCAGAACAACTTCAGGCGCAGTGGCCAATGCCCTTGCCCGGTTGCCATCGTTTATTGCTCGATGAAGGCCGCGTGACGCTGGATTTATGGTTTGGCGATATTAACGAACTGACCAGCCAACTGGACGATTCGCTAAATCAAAAAGTAGATGCCTGGTTTCTGGACGGCTTTGCGCCAGCGAAAAACCCGGATATGTGGACGCAAAATCTGTTTAACGCCATGGCAAGGTTGGCGCGTCCGGGCGGCACGCTGGCGACATTTACGTCTGCCGGTTTTGTCCGCCGCGGTTTGCAGGACGCCGGATTCACGATGCAAAAACGTAAGGGCTTTGGGCGCAAACGGGAAATGCTTTGCGGGGTGATGGAACAGACATTACCGCTCCCCTGCTCCGCGCCGTGGTTTAACCGCACGGGCAGCAGCAAACGGGAAGCGGCGATTATCGGCGGTGGTATTGCCAGCGCGTTGTTGTCGCTGGCGCTATTACGGCGCGGCTGGCAGGTAACGCTTTATTGCGCGGATGAGGCCCCCGCACTGGGTGCTTCCGGCAATCGCCAGGGGGCGCTGTATCCGTTATTAAGCAAACACGATGAGGCGCTAAACCGCTTTTTCTCTAATGCGTTTACTTTTGCTCGTCGGTTTTACGACCAATTACCCGTTAAATTTGATCATGACTGGTGCGGCGTCACGCAGTTAGGCTGGGATGAGAAAAGCCAGCATAAAATCGCACAGATGTTGTCAATGGATTTACCCGCAGAACTGGCTGTAGCCGTTGAGGCAAATGCGGTTGAACAAATTACGGGCGTTGCGACAAATTGCAGCGGCATTACTTATCCGCAAGGTGGTTGGCTGTGCCCAGCAGAACTGACCCGTAATGTGCTGGAACTGGCGCAACAGCAGGGTTTGCAGATTTATTATCAATATCAGTTACAGAATTTATCCCGTAAGGATGACTGTTGGTTGTTGAATTTTGCAGGAGATCAGCAAGCAACACACAGCGTAGTGGTACTGGCGAACGGGCATCAAATCAGCCGATTCAGCCAAACGTCGACTCTCCCGGTGTATTCGGTTGCCGGGCAGGTCAGCCATATTCCAACAACGCCGGAACTGGCGAAGCTGAAGCAGGTGCTGTGCTATGACGGTTATCTCACGCCACAAAATCCGGCGAATCAACATCATTGTATTGGTGCCAGTTATCATCGCGGCAGCGAAGATACGGCGTACAGTGAGGACGATCAGCAGCAGAATCGCCAGCGGTTGATTGATTGTTTCCCGCAGGCACAGTGGGCAAAAGAGGTTGATGTCAGTGATAAAGAGGCGCGCTGCGGTGTGCGTTGTGCCACCCGCGATCATCTGCCAATGGTAGGCAATGTTCCCGATTATGAGGCAACACTCGTGGAATATGCGTCGTTGGCGGAGCAGAAAGATGAGGCGGTAAGCGCGCCGTTTTTTGACGATCTCTTTATGTTTGCGGCTTTAGGTTCTCGCGGTTTGTGTTCTGCCCCGCTGTGTGCCGAGATTCTGGCGGCGCAGATGAGCGACGAACCGATTCCGATGGATGCCAGTACGCTGGCGGCGTTAAACCCGAATCGGTTATGGGTGCGGAAATTGTTGAAGGGTAAAGCGGTTAAGGCGGGGTAATCTGCTCTCGCAGTGTTTGCCGGATGCGGCGTGAACGCCTTATCCGACCTACGTGTGACGTGTAGGCCTGATAAGACGCGCAAAGCGTCGCATCAGGCATGGTGCTCCAGACGCCGCAACTTACTGCTGTGACGCCTGCTGAAACAGGTTTTCCCACATATCGGTCACCAGCGCCTGGTCACGCGGCGACAATTCACCGGCACCAATGGCTTTTTCCAGACTCTGGCTAACGGTCGTATGCACCGCCTGAGCGGAGTGGTCATCACCACTTTCCAGTTCTGCGATGGCTAATGTCAGGTGGCCACGCAAATACCCACTGGCAAACAACTCATCATCACTGACATGGTCAACCATATCGTCGATTAATGCCAGAATGCGGGATTCAAACTCCGCGATCATCTTCTTTCCTCATTGTAAAACGTGGCGCTGGCTTTAGTTGAGCGCTTCCGGCCACGGGAACTGTTCCGCCGTAAGTTCCGGCGTGTGATAATAATTTTGTAGTGCTTTAATGAAGCGTGCCGGGCGTTCAGGAATGCCGTTTGCTAGGTAATCCATCACCTGCGCATGTACCCGCCGTTGAAACACCACACGATCCGGTTCGAAGTCGCCTTCCAGATTGTCGCAACTGACGTTAAACGGATATCCCGCCGCCACACAGAACAACCAGTCGAACGCCTGCGGCTTCACTTCAACATCTTCAAACTGGCTTTGCGTTTGGGCATCGCGTCCGTCCGGGCAATACCAGTAGCCGAAATCAACCAGCTCACGGCGCGCTTTTCCGGCAATACACCAGTGCGAAATCTCATGAATTGCGCTGGCATAAAAGCCGTGGGCAAAGACAATTCGGTTATACGGTACTTCCGCATCAGCAGGAAGATAGATCGGTTCGTCGTCGCCTTTAATCAGACGGGTATTAAATTCATCGGCAAAGCAGCTATTAAAAATTTCAATCAACTGCTCATAGTGGTGTGTACTGTTCATTAGTTCATCCCCAACCAGTGGAGGATCTCCTGTCCGTGGCTATCGTAAAGTAATTTGGCACTCATCACCGCCGAGACGATAACAATCATCGGGCGGATCAGCTTTTGTCCTTTGCTCAACACCAGCCGTGAACCCATGCGCGCGCCGAGGAACTGCCCCACCAGCATCACAAAGCCCGTCGCCCAAATCACTTTGCCGCCGAGAATAAACAGCAGCAGACCGCCAATGTTTGACGTTGCGTTGAGTAATTTGGCGTGAGCCGTGGCTTTGGCGAGGTTGAATCCGCACAGCGTAACGAAGGCCAGCGCGTAAAACGATCCGGCAGCCGGGCCAAAGAATCCGTCATAAAAACCGACGCAGCCACCGGCAATTAACGCGAAGGGTAAACCGTACATCCGGCGCTGGCGATCTTCTTCACCCAGCTTTGGCATCAGCAAGAAATAGAGGCCGATACAAATCACCAGAATGGGCAAAATCTGCCGTAAGACATCAGCCTGAACGTACTGTACCAACAGTGCGCCGCTCATTGAGCCGACAAAGGTCATGGCAATATTGAGTTTCTGATCGCTTAAACTAACCACTTTGCGGCGAATAAAATAGATAGTGGCGGAAATAGAGCCGCCGCAGGCTTGCAGTTTATTGGTTGCCAACGCGTTAGCGGGAGACATCCCCGCTGCCATCAATGCCGGAATGGTGAGTAACCCACCGCCACCGGCAATCGAGTCGATAAATCCCGCCAGCATGGCGACAAAAAAGAGAACTCCCAGCAACAGCGGGGAAACCATAAACAGGCTATTAAACGTTTCCATTAGATCACGTGCTCATCCAGTAGCGCCTGGCAGGAAGGCGGCAACGGAGGCGGTGTCTTCTTCTCAGGCTTTGTTGTTCCCGGTTTTGGAGGTTCAAACCAGCTTTGCAGTTCTGCCCCGCAACCATCGCCTGGTGGCGGTAAAGGTTGATCTTCACACTCCAGACTATCGGCAGGACAACGTAATCGTACATGCATATGCGCACGATGCTGGAACCAGGGTCGCACTTTGCGCAACCAGTCGCGATCGGTGCCCGCATCTAGGCAAAGTTGTTGTTTAATCGCCGGATTAACAAAAATGCGTGTGACGTCTTTGTCCTGGGCGGCGAGTTTGATCAAGCTGAAAATTTCTGGCTTCCACAGCGTCGGAACAACGTGTTTACCGTCGCGGGAAACTAAGTCCAGTGCTTGCGGGCGCAAGAGCTGCGCGGAGGTCCAGCGAGTTTTCGGCAGTTGCAGAAAGATATCGACATCCAGTCCGGTCTGGTGGCTGGCATGACCGCCGTTGAAACGCCCACCAGCGGGCATCCCCATATCGCCAATCAGCACCGTACCCATGCCCAGATTGCTCACCTGGCTACTCAGACGCTGGATAAACATCACCAGATCCGGGTGACCGAAATAGCGACGCTGATCGGTACGCATGACCTGATAATGTTCGGACTGTATCGGCAACGTGTCAGCGCCGACAATACAGCCATTAGAAAAACTGCCTATCGATTGTGCGCTACCCGGCACAGGTTGGGTTATTTTTTGCCACGGCGTCGCTGCCAGGCTAGCGCTACTGGCAAGCAGAGCCAGCAGCGCAATCGCGGTTTTGTTCATTTTTTACCAGCGTGGAATATCAGTCTTCACATCGGCATTTTGCGCCCGCTGCCGTAGCAGGTGATCCATTAAAACGATCGCCAGCATCGCTTCAGCGATCGGCACCGCGCGGATCCCGACACAGGGATCGTGACGGCCTTTGGTGATCATCTCAACTTCTTCGCCAAAGCGGTTAATAGTGCGCCCCGGCACGGTAATGCTGGAGGTCGGTTTCAGCGCCATATGGGCAATGATTTGCTGCCCGCTGCTGATACCGCCGAGAATGCCGCCCGCATGGTTGCTCTGGAAACCGTCTTTGGTGATTTCGTCGCGGTTCTGGCTGCCGCGCAGCGCCACTACGTCAAAACCGTCGCCAATTTCCACGCCTTTCACCGCGTTGATGCTCATCAGCGCATGGGCGATGTCGGCATCCAGGCGGTCAAAGACCGGCTCGCCAAGTCCGGCGGGGACACCACTGGCAACAACGGTGACTTTCGCGCCGATGGAGTCGCCCTCTTTTTTCAGCGCGCGCATCAGTTCATCTAACGCGTCGATTTTATCCGGGTCCGGGCAGAAGAACGGATTTTGTTCAACCTGCGACCAGTCTTTGATTTCCAGCGGAATGTCGCCCATCTGGGTCAGGCAGCCGCGGATTTCAATACCAAATTTCTCAGCGAGATATTTTTTGGCAATCGCCCCTGCCGCTACGCGCATGGCGGTTTCGCGGGCGGAAGAACGTCCACCGCCGCGATAATCGCGCAGTCCGTATTTTTGTTCGTAGGTGTAATCGGCATGGCCTGGACGGAAAACGTCCTTAATCGCACTATAATCCTGAGAACGCTGGTCGGTATTTTCGATCAACAAGCCAATGCTGGTGCCAGTAGTAACGCCTTCAAAAACACCGGAGAGAATTTTGACCTGATCCGGCTCGCGGCGCTGGGTGGTATAGCGCGATGTCCCAGGGCGACGACGCTCGAGGTCATGTTGCAGGGCCGCTTCCGTCAGCGGAATGCCTGGCGGAACACCATCGACGATGCAGCCGAGCGCCAGCCCGTGCGATTCGCCGAAGGTGGTTACGCGAAAGAGTTGTCCAATTGTGTTTCCAGCCATCACGGCTCCGTTATTGTTGTGTTTGCGTGTTTACTTAATCTTTATAAATCGCGAAATGTTCACGGGCCGCCAGCAGCTGCTCTTTGGTGAGCATAAACACACCATCGCCGCCGTTATCAAACTCCAGCCAGGTGAACGGAACATCCGGATATTGTTCCATAAGATGTACCATGCTGTTGCCGACTTCACAAATCAACACGCCATCATCCGCAAGGTAATCTGCCGCGTTTCCGAGAATGCGACGCGTCAGTTTCAGGCCGTCGGTGCCAGATGCCAGGCCTAGTTCCGGCTCGTGACGGTATTCGTTTGGCAGGTCGGACATATCTTCCGCATCGACATACGGCGGGTTAGTGACAATCAGGTCGTACTGCACTTTCGGCAAGTCGCGGAACAGATCGGAACGAATCGGAATGACGTTGTGGATCAGACCGTGTTCTTCGATGTTCTGTTCGGCAACCGCCAGCGCGTCGGGAGAGATATCTACCGCGTCGACTTCCGCTTCCGGGAAGGCATAAGCACAGGCAATGGCGATGCAGCCGCTACCGGTACACATATCTAAAATATGCTGCGGTTGCTTGCTGATGAGTCCGGCAAATTTATTGTTGATCAGTTCACCAATCGGTGAGCGCGGCACCAGCACGCGTTCATCGACGTAAAATTCATGACCGCAGAACCAGGCTTTGTTGGTCAGGTAAGCCACCGGAATGCGCTCGTTGACGCGGCGGATCACGCGTTCAACAATACGGTGTTTTTCGCTGGAGGTCAGACGCGCGGTGCGCATATCTTCCGGGATATCCAGCGGCAGGTAGAGCGATGGTAACACCAGCTGTACGGCTTCATCCCACGGGTTATCGGTGCCGTGACCGTACCAGATATTTGCCGCGCTGAAGCGGCTTACCGACCAGCGCAACATGTCCTGAATGGTTTGCAGCTCATTTACTGCTTCATCAACGAAAATTTTATCCACGTATTCCTCCAGGGCATGATCGCAATAATTTCGGCGGCTAGTTTGCCATGAAGATGACGATAAATCAGCATTCACGCGCGGTGAGTGAGGAAAAATACGTTTAAAACGATCGATTGTGCTACGAGTCGGGTAAACTGTAGGAAAATTAGAAATAGAGACAGATAAATGAAAAAGAAAACAACACTTAGCGAGGAGGACCAGGCTCTGTTTCGCCAGTTGATGGCGGGGACTCGCAAGATTAAGCAGGACACGATTGTCCACCGACCGCAGCGTAAAAAAATCAGCGAAGTGCCGGTGAAACGCTTGATCCAGGAGCAGGCTGATGCCAGCCATTATTTCTCCGATGAGTTTCAGCCGTTATTAAATACCGAAGGTCCGGTGAAATATGTTCGCCCGGATGTCAGCCATTTTGAGGCGAAGAAACTGCGCCGCGGCGATTATTCACCGGAATTGTTTTTGGATTTACACGGTCTGACGCAGCTGCAGGCCAAGCAGGAACTGGGCGCGTTGATTGCCGCCTGTCGCCGCGAACATGTGTTTTGTGCCTGCGTGATGCATGGGCACGGGAAGCATATTTTGAAGCAACAAACACCGCTGTGGCTGGCACAACATCCGCATGTGATGGCATTTCACCAGGCACCGAAAGAGTACGGCGGTGATGCGGCTTTGTTGGTGTTGATTGAAGTGGAAGAGTGGTTGCCGCCGGAGTTGCCCTGAATGCTGGCAGCAAATGCCGGAGCAGCCTAAACGCCTTATCCGGCCTACAAATATGTGATAATTCAATAAATTGCAATTCACTTCGTAGGCCTGATAAGACGCATCAGAGCAATACTACGAACTACAGTTCATTCAATACATACTGAAAACGACACGTCGAATCAATCGGTTGCCCACTACTGGTATTCACATTCACCACAATATCGTGTAGTACTTTATCCGTTACCGGATGACGAGTTGGCGTAACCGTTACCGTTGATTTATCACAACCGTAAGAGGTAAAGGTTAACAATTCTGATACCGCGCGGCAGTATGCTCCTCTGCCATCATTATCAGAAAAATTACTGCCATCACAGAGTCTGCCGCCTTCCATCAAGTAGGTCGAAAGCGTGGTGGTCACTGTTGACCCCGTGGACTGAATTCGTAACGCCTTATTATGGCTGACATAATTTTCACTCCAGGAGATATCGTATGAAGCGACCGGTATCGTTGGGCATATTGTGTTATGCACTGTAGGGGCCGTATAGCTTCCAAATCCGGGTAAATCTGTATAGGAATAAAAGGATGCGATCCAAGGGCAACCATAATCATCAGATGCAACGGTAATTTTAAACGTCATATATGCACAACGAAAAATTTTCGTATCTATGCCAGGGCAATTTGAGTTATTAATTGTATCAAAGTCAGTCAGTACCAAAGTTGGAGCTGAACCCGACCCAGACCAGGAAATAACCCGCAACGTATCGCCTTTATACGCAAAAGAATCATATTTCCCATATGCAACCTCCTTTGGCGTTATCACCGTAACATTGAAAACACTGCTCGCTACAGCACCGGTTACCTTGTCCATGGCATAATAAACTCTCACACTGTCAAAACTCGCACTCATAAGTTTATCTCCAGCATAACTCTTAGATGCGCCGACAACACTCAGAACGAGCAGCATTAGGCTCGCGAAAATTATGGTCCATTTTTTCATTTCAGAAATACTCAAAGGTTGCCGTCACTGTGGCACTAAAGTCTCCGGACGTTACATCTCGCCCGCTCTTTGCCTGTAACCAGGTATTAAAATTTAGGCTGTTATTTCCCTGATTCAGCGGGAGCGTGACGCCTGTTGTATTGTTGATTGGCACCGATGTGCCTGCCGCAGTTTCAATACCAATCCCAGCGCCGGATGCTGATGACGAGGAGTCAAAGGCCAGAAAGCCGGGTAGAGCACTATCTTCTGTTCCTGTCAACGTTACTTTGACATTAAACAATGTAGAACTATGACAATCTTTCAATTGAAACACCAATGGCACTCGCTCTGACTGCCCAAGGTTCATTAAATCGCTGGCGGCAATGGCAGGAAAATGTACTTCTGCCAACTGGCTACCATTAATCACTGGCGTACACGATTTACTGATTAAATTGCCGGTAAAGTGCAAATTATCTCCTGCTATTGTGGTTCCACTGCCCAGCAACATCAGGCTACTAATAAAAAACAACGTACGCTTTTTCTTCATTGGTAATCTACCTGTAACGTGGCCCAGGCCTCAAAGTCCGCCTCTGGCAGAACGACACCACTCTTTTTTACTGGCACAGCCGTTAACACCGGTAAATCGGTTTCATTCACCACAAGTGGCGTATTGATCGTAAAACTCTGCCCTGCCTGTTTGAGCTGAATGCCTAAACCAGTGATATTGCTGCTTACTGCAGCATTATCAAAATCGCTTGGTGTGCCACTCCAGCTCAAGGTCATTTCCATTAATGGGTCGCGAACCGCCGTATCGCAGGTAATGGAATACGGCACGGTTTGCTCATAATTGCTGCCATTAATGTCATCAATAAGCACATCCTGAAAAGTTATTTCAATGGTTTGAGCGTTGCTAATCGTGCAGTTAGGTGGCTGCACTAAATAACCGTGAAAAGAGACGTTTGAGAGTGCCATCGAGCAAAAGCCCCACAGCAAAATAAGCGAGATCCGTTTCATTGGTAATCCACCACAATTGTGGCACTGGCGTTAAATTCAGCTGCCGCTAACGTTGTACCACTCTGTTTCACCGGCACAGCTTCCAGAACGGGAACTCCCGAGGAAAAATTAAATGGCAACCATGAGCCAGAGGTTAAGTCGAGTATTGTGTGATCACTACTTTTCTGAACCCGAATACCAAACCCAGGAATCCCCGTGCTGATAACTGTTTCACCGTTAATCACGACCGTTGTCGCCTGCATCTGTAGACGCAGGTCATCCATTGCCAGATTGTTACAAACAAGCGAGTAGTCAATGGGACGTTTATAATCAACCCCATTGATCTTATTAATGAATACATTACCAAACTCAACTGCCGCACCATTTACCGTACAAGGAGGAGGGGCATCGACAAGCACCCGTAAATTCATACTTACTGACTTACTCGCTGCAACTGCAAAGCCGCTACCAACACAACATATCAGTAACCCAGTTACCGCCCAGACAGAACAAGATCCTTTCATACTGGCTCTCCCGGCCTCAGCCTTTGCGGCTCTGCTCTTCATCGACCTGGCAACTGTTACCGTTGCAAGTGAAAAAGAGCGGCATCCGAGCGCCATAGTCGTTGACATAGGTCAGTACCGGCACACTACCCATCTTCACATTCAGCGGTGCAGAGGTTTTCGGCGAC
>NZ_CAOLGM010000024.1:0-44453 GCF_948475835.1 uncultured Escherichia sp.
AAGCTGGACGTTTCTGACCAGGGCGGCGTAATCGAAGGCTTCTGGCGCGATACGACTCCGCTCTTACGTCCTGGTAAAAAAAGCGGGGTGGCAACCGATGCCTCATGTTTTCCGCTGGTGCCATTTGCAAACCGGGTGAGCGGCAATCGTTTTGTCTGGCAGGGGCGTGAGTATCAACTGCAACCGAATGTTGAGTGGGATGCGCACTATCTACACGGCGATGGCTGGCTGGGCGAGTGGCAATGTGTCTCGCACAGCGATGATAGTTTGTGTCTGGTGTATGAACATCGCAGCGGTGTCTATCACTATCGGGTAAGTCAGGCGTTTCATTTAACGGCGGATACGCTGACGGTGACGCTCTCTGTCACCAATCAGGGGGCAGAGACGCTGCCATTTGGTACCGGCTGGCATCCTTATTTTCCGTTGTCGCCGCAAACGCGGATTCAGGCACAGGCGAGCGGTTACTGGCTGGAGCGGGAGCAGTGGCTGGCGGGTGAGTTTTGCGAGCAGCTACCGCAGGAACTGGATTTTAACCAGCCCGCGCCGTTGCCGCGCCAGTGGGTGAACAATGGTTTTGCCGGATGGAATGGTCAGGCCCGCATCGAGCAGCCGCAGGAAGGTTATGCCATCATCATGGAAACGACGCCACCTGCACCGTGTTATTTCATCTTTGTTTCCGACCCTGCGTTTGATAAAGGATATGCGTTTGATTTCTTCTGTCTGGAACCGATGAGCCATGCGCCGGATGATCATCATCGCCCGGAAGGGGGTGATCTCATTGCGCTAGCACCAGGGGAATCAACAACTTCAGAGATGTCGTTGCGGGTAGAGTGGCTGTAATTTATTAAATGCCGGATAAGGCGTTCACGCCGCATCCGGCATCTTTCCTAACGCCGATCGAGAGAAATTGCCCCCGGCCCGGTAATTGCCAGCAGCAGGAATGCGCCAGCGATACTGACATTCTTCCAGAAATTAATCATATTTGGCCCAACCGCATCGCCGGTCATATCCCAGTAATGGTGACCAATCACCGCCGTACCCAGCGTGTAGAAAATAAACAGCACCGCCAGCGGACGGGTGAAAAAGCCAAGCACGATTAATATCGCGGCGGGCACTTCCATAACTACCGCAATAATCGCTGCCAGCATCGGCATTGGCGCGCCCAACGAGGCCATATATTGGACCGTACCGTCAAAGCCCATCATTTTGGGAAAACCAAAAATAATGAAAATTAAGACCACGGCGATACGGGCAATTAATAACAAAACGGGGCGGGCAGCTCCAAAATCAAAATAACGTAGTGTGTTCATAACCAATCCCTTTGCAAGATAATGTGATTTAAACGTAATACACACTCTTGCACCTCGCCACGCCCCAGGCATTGAGATATTCGCTAATTATCCTGGTTACAGTGATTTAAGCGCGATGTTCTCATCTATCAGCAGTTTCGCATCAAACGTTTTGCCGCTCTGGATCCATTTGCGAATTGGGCGAATCTCACGCCCCTGATTCAGCGTGACCGCACCGATAAGCACGCCGTTTTGCAGATTAAACCAAATCGCCTTCTGAGTTTCTGGGTTGCCACGACAAAGCCAGTCATCGCCACGCATATCGCCAATAAACTGTAAGTTATCACTGTACTGATCGCTCCAGAACCACGGCGGCGGCAGTAGCGGTAGCGGTAGCCCTAACATTGCGGCAGCGGCAATTTGCGCCTGGTTATTGGCGTTTTCCCAGCTTTCGCAGCGGTGTAGTGCACCATTATCAAGACGAGTGATTGCCACATCGCCACCGGCAAAGATCGCGGGATCGCAGGTGCGGCAAGCCTCATCAATGACAATGCCATTGGCAGTATCAAGGTTGGCCTCGCGAGCCAGTTGCTCGTTGGCGCTGATACCAATACCGTAAATCACCACATCAGCCTGAAGCGTTTCCCCACTTTGCAGCGTCAGTTCTACTTTTTCACCATCGACCACATGTTCAATGGCATTATTGAGCAGAATGCGCACACCAGCCTGCTGGTGGCGCTGTAAAAGATAGCGTTGCACGGGCGGTGGTGCATTACGGCCCATGACGGTTGCCGCCAGTTCAATCACTGTCACCTTACATCTGCGCTGCGTGGCGCTGGCAGCCAGTTCCAGACCAATAGTTCCGGCACCGACAATCACGACTGACCGTTCGGGCTGCAGAACTTCTCGCAGTCTGGCGGCATCACCGGCATGGCGTAGGGTAAAGCAGCGTTCTCCCAGTGCATCAAGCAACGGCAGCGGTCGAGCTGCCGCGCCGGTTGCTATAAAAAGCTGATCCCAGTGCCAGCTTTCGCCGTTGGTTAACACTAACTCTCGTGTGTCGCGACCCAGCGTTTTGATGGTTACACCGGAATGCAGATGAACATTGTTTTCCTGCCACCAGTTAGCGGGTAACACCTGCTGTAACTGCGGGGAATCTTCCAGCAACATGGATTTCGAGAGTGGAGGTCGTTCATAAGGAAGATGTCGCTCATCGGAAAACAGATGCAGCTCACCGGTGAACCCTTGCTGGCGTAGCGAGGCCGCAGCCATTGCCGCCGCTTGCCCGCCACCGACAATAATGATGGTTTTTTCTTTCATCGTGCTTCCTTAAAGATCCAGCCCAGCCGCTACGTGGCGAATGCCGCGAATCGCTAAACCCGCATCAGCGTTGATCATCACACCGCTTAATGCGCGATTATTGCGCCGCGATGCCAACATCACATACGGCCCCGTAAAATCCGCCGGTTGCGGGAAAAATTGCAGCGGTAAAATGGCGGCAATTTTCTCCGGCGTCAGAGACTGCATTATCGAGGTTTCACTTTGCCCGAGCGCCTGTGGGCCGCGCAGGTCGCTGGCCATACCACACGGGCCGACGCCATTCACCCGCACTTTCGGTGCCAGTTCATAAGCCAGTTGGCGAATAAGTCCGGTTGCGGCATGTTTACTGGCGGTGTACAGCGGGCCACCGCCGCCAGGATACCAGGCGGCATTTGACAGTGTGAAAATCATGCTGCCTTCACTGGCGATTAACGCCGGAGCGCAGGCTTTTGCGCCCAGCAGGTAACCGAGAACATTGACGTTAAACAGCTCGTGGAAGCCGGTTTCGAGCGTCTCTGCGGGAGTATTAACCAGTGAGGCATTGTGATCCCAGATGCCTGCATTGCCGATAAAACAATCCAGCTTGCCGGAACGAGTCAGGATCTGATCGACCGCGCGTTGATAATCGGCATAACAGGTCACGTTACCTTCCACCGCCAGAATATGTTCGCCAAATCGCTGACGCAGACTGGCGACTTTTGCCGCCGACAGTTCCAGCGTGGCAACCTGCGCGCCTTCTTCGATAAATCGCTCGACCAGCGCCAGCCCTAATCCCGATCCGCCGCCGGTAATAAAAATGGACTCGTTATGCAGATCGCTCATGGCTGCGCCTCCGGTAAGTCGATGAAAATGTCACCACCTTCAACGTGTACTGGATAAGTGGTGAGCGGATCGGTGGCGGGCAGGCATAACGCTTTCCCCGTTTTCAGGCAAAAACTGGCGGCGTGTAGCGGGCACTCCACCGTGGCGTCATCTTCCAGATACCCTTCTGACATTGACGCATTACCATGGCTGCAACGATCGTTAATGGCATAAAACTCGCCGCCAACGTTGAACAGGGCGATGACGGGCGAGGTATCGATCCGGAGAGCCTCACCCTCCGGCACATCCGCAACGGGACACGCATAAATTCGATTCATCAGAACAGTACACTCAGGTTATGGGAAGTGATTACCGCTTGATCCAGGACGATATCCCGTTCCAGCAAGCGCCAGTTGTCATCTTCCAGACGGCGAACTTTGTCGAAACGCGTTCCAACATAGAATGTTTCATCGCGCTCTTTTTGTGCCCGATAAAGCAGATAATTTACCCGCACAGCAAATACGTTTGGGATGTCGGTTTCGCTTATCTGGCAGTTGCTGATTAAGTGACGGGTGCGTGACGGCGGCTCTTCTGCCCAGGCCATGCCCGTTTCCAGACGGGCGATTCGCCGCTCCAGCTGGTCTTTGGTGTCATTAAAAATCCAGGTTGTCGGTGGCTGGACGCCTTTGCGGCGGTCGCGTGTTTGCGCGTTAACTGTGGTGCGCATGGTGTAACGAATCTCTTCGTCGAGCTGCGCCAGCCAGTCACGAAATTTCCAGTCGTCCAGTAAGCTGGCTTCGTGAAAGAGAAACTGGCTAATGCGGTGATGTAACTCTAGTGAAACTTGCGCACTCATTTCATCACCTCCTGCTGGTAAGCGGCGGTTTTATCGAGCACTTCCTGCCAGCTTTCGCTACTCAGAAGATCGGCCCAGCGTTGGTACATTCCACGAGCGGCAGTTTCTGAAAAGATATAGTTAGTAATGCCAGGAATGCCGTCGTCGCGGCGCTTTTCCTGACCAAGCCCCATTTCCAGACACAGTTTGCTGTTGCGGGCGCGGTGGCCTTTAAGCAATTTCTGGATTTCACACCAGTTCTCCGAGTCATCCTGCTCGAGAAAACCAGCAGGACCAAAAGCACGAGTGGCGCTGTTTTCAAAAGCGGCTTTAACTTCATCGGAGGCGGCTTTGTCAGTAATACAGAACGCCCACACTTCAACTTGATCAGGGCCGCGCGGATGCCAGACGCGGAGTGTGGCAGTGCCGTTTAGCCATGAAAGCGTGGGGAAAATATTGTTATGACCCGCCAGGCGCAGGGCGCGAACTTCACCTAAACGTTGTTCTGCTTCGGCATAGGTTTCGCGGTAATAGCTTGAAACTGCGCCATCGACCCAGACATTAGCATCCGGTTTTTCAGTAAAGAAGAAACCGCTACCGTGACCGTCCTGACCAAATTGCAGCGCATCTTTGGCGGTTTCCCACACCGGGCGGGCGGTTTGTCCATCACCGAGGCGCTTATCGCTGCCATCATCTTTCGCCCCTAATACCTGAACGGCAGAAGCATGGCTGAACAGAGCATGATACTGGTCACTGGCGAACTGCTCTGCCGGGAATTTCCAGTTACAGTTGATCACCCACTTTTGTACGCCGCCGACAATTTCGGTGCCGCCTTCGCGACGATCCAGCATGCCATCCAGATACCAGGCAATGTCACCCAGGTAATCACGCAGGCCCGGTGCGCTGGTATCCCAGTTGCCAAAAATTAGCCCTTTATAACTCTCCACACAAGGAACTTCGTTTAGTCCCCAGTGGGATTTACACAACCCTTGTGGGTAGGCGCGAGGTTCCAGCGGTACATCGATCAACTCGCCGTTAATGCCATAAGACCAGCCGTGATACGGGCAGGTAAAGGCGCGAGTGTTGCCGCAATCTGCATAACTCACACGCATGGCCCGGTGGCGGCATTGGTTGAGAAACGCCTTGATGCTGCCGTCTTTCTGACGCACTACGACAACCGCATCTTCTCCCATGTAGGTGTTAAAGAAATCACCGGGTTTTGGGATCTGGCTTTCGTGGGCGAGAAATAACCAGCAACGGCCGAAAATACGTTCAAGCTCCAGTTGGTAAATATCTGGGTCGGTATAAATACGCGGAGTGACCCGACCATTTTGGGTATCAATCAGTTGGTAAATGTTCAAATCTGAGGGTGTGGTCATATTTTTTAATCCTGAAAGATAAGATGTATTGACCTTCTATTTTTGTGCCATAAGGATGTTGCTGGTTGGTTGCTAATATGTGAAATAGTTAATTTCTACCAGCTGAGACGTTTTTTCGATAACAAGGGGAAGGTGATGGAACTACGGCATTTACGCTATTTCGTCGCAGTGGCGCAGGCACTGAACTTTACCCGTGCGGCGGAAAAACTGCATACCTCACAGCCTTCGTTAAGCAGCCAGATCCGCGATCTTGAAAACTGTGTCGGTGTTCCGTTACTGGTGAGGGATAAGCGCAAAGTCGCGTTGACGGCGGCGGGAGAATGTTTTCTCCAGGACGCGCTGGCAATCCTCGAACAAGCGGAAAATGCCAAATTACGGGCGCGGAAAATTGTTCAGGAAGACAGACAATTAACCATTGGCTTTGTGCCATCGGCGGAAGTGAATTTATTGCCAAAAGTATTACCGATGTTTCGTCTCAGACAGCCAGACACCTTGATTGAGCTGGTGAGTTTAATCACCACGCAACAGGAGGAAAAAATTCGCCGTGGTGAACTCGACGTCGGCTTAATGCGCCATCCTGTTTATAGCCCGGAGATTGATTATCTGGAGCTTTTTGACGAACCATTAGTGGTGGTGTTACCGGTTGATCACCCTTTAGCACATGAAAAAGAGATCACCGCCGCGCAACTGGATGGCGTGAATTTCGTCAGTACCGATCCGGCGTATTCCGGTTCGCTTGCGCCGATCGTTAAAGCGTGGTTTGCGCAAGAAAACAGCCAGCCAAATATCGTCCAGGTGGCAACGAATATTCTGGTGACCATGAATCTGGTGGGCATGGGGCTGGGCGTCACTTTGATACCCGGTTATATGAATAATTTTAATACCGGGCAGGTTGTTTTTCGTTCCATTGCCGGAAATGTGCCTTCCATTGCTTTACTGATGGCGTGGAAGAAAGGGGAGATGAAGCCGGCATTACGCGATTTCATCGCCATTGTGCAGGAACGTTTGGCAAGCGTAACGGCATAATTACGCATTATTTTTGCAACATGCGTCGCGGATCTCAGTTTTTTAGTGCTTGTGAACTGGCGTTACAGACATCGGGAAGCAGGCTCGAATATTCTTATTTTTCAACTTGCACCAACATTCGATTAACCCCAGACTAACGCCTCCTGACGGGAGGGACTCATGGTTTTGCAATCCACGCGCTGGTTGGCGCTCGGCTATTTCACATACTTTTTTAGTTACGGCATTTTTCTACCTTTCTGGAGCGTCTGGCTTAAAGGGATTGGTTTAACGCCAGAAACCATCGGCCTGTTATTGGGGGCAGGTCTGGTTGCCCGTTTTCTCGGGAGTTTGCTCATCGCGCCCCGCGTCAGCGATCCTTCCCGCCTGATTTCCGCCTTGCGCGTGCTGGCACTGCTGACACTTCTCTTTGCTGTCGCCTTCTGGGCGGGGGCGCACGTAGCGTGGCTGATGCTGGTGATGATTGGCTTTAACCTCTTTTTCTCACCGCTGGTACCGTTGACCGATGCACTGGCGAATACGTGGCAAAAGCAGTTCCCGCTTGATTACGGCAAAGTGCGACTGTGGGGCTCGGTGGCGTTTGTCATTGGCTCGGCGCTGACGGGCAAACTGGTCACTATGTTTGATTATCGGGTGATCCTCGCGCTGTTGACGTTGGGCGTGGCATCCATGCTGCTCGGCTTTCTCATCCGTCCGACGATTCAGCCACAAGGGGCAAGCCGCCAGCAGGAGAGCACCGGTTGGTCAGCGTGGTTGGCGCTGGTTCGCCAGAACTGGCGCTTTCTGGCCTGCGTTTGTTTATTGCAGGGGGCACATGCGGCCTATTACGGTTTTAGCGCCATTTACTGGCAGGCAGCTGGCTACTCGGCCTCGGCGGTGGGGTATTTGTGGTCGCTGGGCGTGGTGGCGGAAGTCATTATCTTTGCGCTGAGTAATAAACTTTTCCGCCGTTGTAGTGCACGCGATATGCTGTTGATCTCGGCGATTTGCGGCGTAGTGCGCTGGGGCATTATGGGAGCAACTACGGCGTTGCCGTGGTTGATAGTGGTGCAAATTCTGCATTGCGGCACCTTCACGGTCTGCCACCTGGCCGCCATGCGTTATATTGCTGCTCGCCAGGGTAGCGAAGTCATCCGTTTACAGGCGGTTTACTCTGCCGTCGCGATGGGCGGCAGTATCGCTATCATGACCGTTTTCGCCGGTTTCCTGTATCAATATCTGGGCCACGGCGTGTTCTGGGTAATGGCGCTGGTGGCGCTTCCGGCAATGTTTTTGCGCCCGAAAGTTGTTCCCTCATGCTGATTCGAGCATTTTGCGGATCTGCTCCTGTTGATGTGTTGTCAGCGTCAGGTCCGTATAGATCAGCGGTGGTGAAAAGAGCGGTAATGGCATGGTATAAGGCGCAATAATCAGTGCCGCGCCACGCGGAGCGCCTGTCTGCAAAAATGCCTTTACCGACATATGCTTAATGTTGAGCGGCAGTAACGTTAGTTCGCGTAACTGCTGCTCAATCTGCGCTTCTCGCTCGCTATCATTCCCGGTCAGTAGAATAATCTGTTTTTCATGCAGATCGTTTTCCTGCATTAGCCAGGCACCGAAAATCACCGCGACCAGACCACTTTCCTCATCAGAAAGATGGACGCCGTATTCACTTTCAAATCCGGCCAGCGCCGCGCGGGTGGTGCGCACCAGGCGTGGGTACAGTCTGGCGAACTCTTCCGGCAGGGTATTATCAATACCGATGGCAAACAAACTGCGATTTAACGCCTGGGCGAGGTGGGTATAAAGCTGATCACATAACCCCTGTTCATCATAAAAACGAACATTTCCCAGCTCACGAAAATGGTTTACCAGACGTTTGATAGACTGACGCAATTGTCTGTCTCGCTGATGCGCATCCCGCAGTGGATCGGGAACCCGCAACATGGAAAAAAGTAGTGCCATAAACAGTGGCTCATCAGGTGGTACAGGCTGGAGCGCCCGACGCTGCCAGTGGCGTCCAATTTCCTGCGCTACCTGAAATTCAAGGCAGGATTCCGCCCAGCGACGTTGGAGCGGATTAAACTGAGGCGTAATTCCAGCGTGGTGTTGCAGCAAACAATATTGCAGATACAGACACAGGAAATGAATATCGCGCGTTTCAAAGCGTTTTTGCAGCCGTCGGGAGCAGAGATTCACTAACGCTTGTAGATTGGTATCGTCGTAAAAGTTACGCGCAATTCCGCGCCGCTTCAGTTCACTCTTCAGGGCGGGGGTGAAATGGCTGGTAATAAATGATGGACACAGACGGAAACCACGTCGTAGCCAGTGAAATAAACACAAACGTTGGTTAAGCACTGTACCTTCAACCCGGTAGCTACCGTCATAACCAGCCGTCAGTGTGAGTTGATGATAGCGCAGGATCTCCTGTCCTGTTTCGCTGATATCAAGACTGGCAATATCATCATCCACACCATTAAGCTCGCTGAAAGTTGCCGTGGTGGCGGTCAACCCCGGCTGAAAGAGCGTCAGCAAGATCTGGCAGCGGCGCTGGGGAGCCGAAAGGACAGATGGTGGAGCAAGCGTAGGCATCATCTGTAGATCTCCCATAAGCATAATTGATAAGAATAGCTAAAGTTTGCTCAGGGAAATGACGAAGGGAATGCTAATCATCAGAAATGTTGGCAAGCGTCACAGAATTTTTCTCATCTTAAACTGTTCTGACCAGTGGATTAGCATGTCTTAAGGTGGTTTTGTGAATGATTATCGTGCTAGCGATCATGGGTTAGTTCTGCGGATTCAACGCGCTAAGGATAAAGTCCACCATCTGTTCGCGATAAACATCGCCGTGGCGATCGGAAAAAGCATCAATGTGTTCGCCATCCGGGATTAGGATCAACCGTTTTGGCTCTTTTGCCAGGCTATACAACTTTTCGCTGTGCTGCCATGGGATAACGTGATCAGCTTTACCGTGAATGAGTAAAAGCGGGATCGGGCTGACGCTGGCGATATAATTTTCGCCGCTGTAACTCTCATCAAGTAAGTAGCCACTGCCGGGGATCATCTGGTTGGCGATGGTTGCATAAGAGGCAAATGTGGAGTCGAGGATCACCGCACGTATGCCTTCACGATCACCCCGACCAATAACATCCAGAATATTCGCCCCGCCAATACTCTGCCCGAACAGCACCAGACGTTGTGGGTTTACATCACTGCGATGGCGCACCACATTGATGGCACTTTGCGTATCGTCCAGCAATCCGGCTTGGGACGGCGTGCCTTTTGATTTACCAAACCCGCGATAATCAAACATAAAAACGTTGAAATTACGCTCAGGTAACCAACTGACCAGCGGCCAGTGGGCGGACATATTTCCGGCATTGCCGTGAGCATGAATGATGGTTGCGATGGCGTTGTCAGCAGGGCCCGTCGAAGAAGGAATAAACCAGCCTTGCAGACGAGTACCGTCCTTAGCCGTAAATTCGACGGATTCCGCCGACCAGGGGTCGGGACCGTAAATTTTATCGTCAGGATAATAGAAGAAGTTGATGGCAACGCGCGGCACTAAATAAACGCAGAAGGCAACAACAAAGAGAATAAACAGAATTTTGGGAACGCGTTTGTTCACTGGCAGTGCCATAACCTTTCCTTGCGACTTCTTTATCATCCATTAATCGGGGAAAGATGGTGGGAGAGTGACGAAAGAAAGTAAAGCGGTGAGGAAGTATTTCAGAATAGCGCCTGAAAGGCGAGGGCGGGTGAGTGACATCACCCGCCTGAGTCATTAACGCTTCAGAGCGTCGCTTAACTCGTCACGCATGTTCGCCAGCATGGCTTTCACAACACGTGGGTTACCAGCAACGATGTTACCGGTCAGCATATAGTTATGACCACCGGTGAAGTCGCTGACGATGCCGCCCGCTTCACGAACCAGCAGCTCGCCTGCCGCGAAATCCCACGGACGCAGACCGATTTCAAAGAAACCGTCAACACGACCCGCAGCGACGTAAGCCAGATCCAGCGCCGCAGAACCGGTACGACGGAAGTCTGCACATTCGTTGAACAGTTTGCCGACGATGTTGATGTAGGTAGTGGCGTACTGTTTTGCTTTGAACGGGAAGCCGGTCGCCAGAATGGTACCGTCGAGATCGCGAGCGGTGCTACCGCGCAGACGGTAGCCGTTCAGCTGTGCGCCCTGACCGCGAGTGGCGGTGAACAGTTCGTTACGCATAGGATCGTATACCACAGCAACTTCGGTGCGGCCTTTGATACGAACGGCGATAGATACCGCGAAGTGCGGCAGACGTTTGATAAAGTTGGTAGTACCATCCAGTGGATCGATAACCCATTGAACATCCTGATCAGTACCTTCAAGTTCACCGCTTTCTTCGGTGATGATGGTGTGCTGTGGGTAAGATTTACGAATCGTGTCGATAATCACCGCTTCGGCAGCTTTATCTACGTTGGTCACGAAATCGTTACTGCCTTTCTGGCTCGCTTCTACAGCGTCCGGGGTTTCATAGTTTTTGGCAATTAAATTACCCGCCTTGCGCGCTGCGCGCACGGCGATGTTCAGCATCGGATGCATCGGTCTCTCTCACTGGATGTTAAAGAACGGGAAAACGGCGCAGAGTATAGCAGCGAGATCGGCATCTGTCTTCGTTTTATGATAAGATGCGTGAATAATCTTTAGATGAAGAAAGACAATGCTGCAAAATATTCGAATTGTGCTGGTGGAGACGTCACACACCGGCAATATGGGTTCTGTTGCCCGTGCCATGAAAACAATGGGATTAACCAATCTGTGGCTGGTTAATCCACTGGTGAAACCCGACTCCCAGGCGATTGCCCTGGCAGCAGGGGCCAGCGATGTGATTGGTAATGCTCACATCGTCGATACGCTCGACGAAGCGTTAGCCGGTTGTAGCCTGGTGGTGGGCACCAGCGCACGCTCCCGCACGCTGCCGTGGCCGATGCTCGACCCGCGCGAATGCGGTCTGAAAAGCGTCGCTGAAGCGGCAAATACCCCGGTGGCGCTGGTGTTTGGTCGTGAGCGCGTCGGCTTGACCAATGAAGAGTTGCAGAAATGCCATTATCATGTCGCGATTGCGGCTAACCCGGAATACAGCTCGCTGAACCTGGCGATGGCGGTTCAGGTTATTGCCTATGAAGTGCGCATGGCCTGGCTGGCAACTCAGGAAAACGGCGAGCAGGTCGAGCATGAAGAGACGCCGTATCCGCTGGTCGATGATCTGGAGCGTTTTTATGGTCATCTGGAACAAACGCTGCTGGCAACCGGTTTTATCCGTGAAAACCATCCGGGGCAGGTGATGAATAAATTGCGCCGTCTGTTTACCCGTGCGCGCCCGGAAAGCCAGGAATTGAATATCCTGCGCGGGATTCTGGCTTCTATTGAGCAGCAGAATAAAGGTAACAAGGCCGAATAACAGTAGTTGCCTGATGCGACGCTTAACGCGTCTTATCAGGCCTACAATGTACAGAACCGTAGGTCGGATAAGGTGTTCACACCGCATCCGACAACAGGTACAAACGCCACGATAAAAAAATGGCACTGAAGGTTAAATACCCGACTAAATCAGTCAAGTAAATAGTTGACCAATTTACTCGGGAATGTCAGACTTGACCCTGCTATGCAATACCCCCACTTTTACAATAAAAAACCCCGGGCAGGGGCGAGTTTGAGGTGAAGTAAGACATGAGACTGACATCTAAAGGGCGCTATGCCGTGACCGCAATGCTTGACGTTGCGCTCAACTCTGAAGCGGGCCCGGTACCGTTGGCTGATATTTCCGAACGTCAGGGAATTTCCCTTTCTTATCTGGAACAACTGTTTTCCCGTCTGCGTAAAAATGGTCTGGTTTCCAGCGTACGTGGACCAGGCGGTGGTTATCTGTTAGGCAAAGATGCCAGCAGCATCGCCGTTGGCGAAGTGATTAGCGCCGTTGACGAATCTGTAGATGCCACCCGTTGTCAGGGTAAAGGCGGCTGCCAGGGCGGCGATAAATGCCTGACCCACGCGCTGTGGCGTGATTTGAGCGACCGTCTCACCGGTTTTCTCAACAACATTACTTTAGGCGAACTGGTTAATAACCAGGAAGTGCTGGATGTGTCTGGTCGTCAGCATACTCACGACGCGCCACGCACCCGCACACAAGACGCGATCGACGTTAAGTTACGCGCTTAATAAAAAGAATTCAGAATCAGGCCGGAGTGCTAAATACTCCGTAAACACGGTCGTACATCCAGCCGGTAGCCTGATTCCTTGCATTGAGTGATGTACGGAGTTTATAGAGCAATGAAATTACCGATTTATCTCGACTACTCCGCAACCACGCCGGTGGACCCGCGTGTTGCCGAGAAAATGATGCAGTTCATGACGATGGACGGAACCTTTGGTAACCCGGCCTCTCGTTCTCACCGTTTCGGCTGGCAGGCTGAAGAAGCGGTAGATATCGCCCGTAATCAGATTGCCGATCTGGTCGGCGCTGATCCGCGTGAAATCGTCTTTACCTCTGGTGCAACCGAATCTGACAACCTGGCGATCAAAGGTGCAGCCAACTTTTATCAGAAAAAAGGCAAGCACATCATCACCAGCAAAACCGAACACAAAGCGGTACTGGATACCTGCCGTCAGCTGGAGCGCGAAGGTTTTGAAGTCACCTACCTGGCACCGCAGCGTAACGGCATTATCGACCTGAAAGAACTTGAAGCAGCGATGCGTGACGACACCATCCTTGTTTCCATCATGCACGTAAATAACGAAATCGGCGTGGTGCAGGATATCGCGGCTATCGGCGAAATGTGCCGTGCTCGTGGCATTATCTATCACGTTGATGCAACCCAGAGCGTGGGTAAACTGCCTATCGACCTGAGCCAGTTGAAAGTTGACCTGATGTCTTTCTCCGGTCACAAAATCTATGGCCCGAAAGGTATCGGTGCGCTGTATGTACGTCGTAAACCGCGCGTACGCATCGAAGCGCAAATGCACGGCGGCGGTCACGAGCGCGGTATGCGTTCCGGCACTCTGCCTGTTCACCAGATCGTCGGAATGGGCGAGGCCTATCGCATCGCAAAAGAAGAGATGGCGACCGAGATGGAACGTCTGCGCGGCCTGCGTAACCGTCTGTGGAACGGCATCAAAGATATCGAAGAAGTTTACCTGAACGGTGACCTGGAACACGGTGCGCCGAACATTCTCAACGTCAGCTTCAACTACGTTGAAGGTGAGTCGCTGATTATGGCGCTGAAAGACCTCGCAGTTTCTTCAGGTTCCGCCTGTACGTCAGCAAGCCTCGAACCGTCCTACGTGCTGCGCGCGCTGGGGCTGAACGACGAGCTGGCACATAGCTCTATCCGTTTCTCTTTAGGTCGTTTTACTACTGAAGAAGAGATCGACTACACCATCGAGTTAGTTCGTAAATCCATCGGTCGTCTGCGTGACCTTTCTCCGCTGTGGGAAATGTACAAGCAGGGCGTGGATCTGAACAGCATCGAATGGGCTCATCATTAATCGGTATCGGAATCAGGAGAATTTATAATGGCTTACAGCGAAAAAGTTATCGACCATTACGAGAATCCGCGTAACCTGGGTTCCTTTGACAACAACGACGAGAACGTCGGCAGCGGCATGGTGGGGGCACCGGCCTGTGGCGACGTGATGAAGTTGCAGATTAAAGTCAACGATGAAGGTATCATTGAAGACGCGCGTTTTAAAACTTACGGCTGCGGTTCTGCTATCGCTTCCAGCTCCCTGGTCACCGAATGGGTGAAAGGGAAGTCTCTCGACGAAGCGCAGGCGATCAAAAACACCGATATTGCTGAAGAACTTGAACTGCCGCCGGTGAAAATTCACTGTTCTATTCTGGCAGAAGACGCGATCAAAGTCGCCATTGCGGACTATAAAAGCAAACGTGAAGCAAAATAAGAGTTGAGGTTTGGTTATGTCGATTACACTGAGCGACAGTGCAGCAGCGCGAGTAAATACCTTTCTGGCTAACCGCGGCAAAGGGTTTGGCCTGCGTCTGGGCGTGAGAACCTCCGGATGTTCAGGTATGGCTTATGTACTGGAATTTGTTGACGAACCGACGCCGGAAGACATCGTGTTTGAAGACAAAGGCGTGAAAGTCGTGGTCGATGGCAAAAGCCTGCAATTTCTGGACGGTACGCAGCTGGACTTCGTAAAAGAAGGCCTGAATGAAGGGTTTAAATTCACCAACCCGAACGTTAAAGATGAGTGTGGTTGCGGCGAAAGCTTCCACGTTTGATGCGCATACCGATAACCCCACCGTGGTCGCCTGCGCGTGGGGTTTGTTTTACCTGATTCGCCGTTATCGCGGCGGATCGCAGCCCTGAGAATGTTATGGATTACTTCACCCTCTTTGGCTTGCCTGCCCGTTATCAACTCGATACCCAGGCGCTGAGCCTGCGTTTTCAGGATCTACAACGTCAGTATCATCCTGATAAATTCGCCAGCGGAAGCCAGGCGGAACAACTCGCCGCCGTACAGCAATCTGCAACCATTAACCAGGCCTGGCAAACGCTGCGTCATCCGTTAATGCGCGCGGAATATTTGCTTTCTTTACACGGTTTTGATCTCGCCAGCGAGCAGCATACTGTGCGCGACACCGCGTTCCTGATGGAACAGTTGGAGCTGCGCGAAGAGCTGGACGAGATCGAACAGGCGAAAGATGAAGCGCGGCTGGAAAGCTTTATCAAACGTGTGAAAAAGATGTTTGATACCCGCCATCAGTTGATGGTTGAACAGTTAGACAACGAGGCGTGGGACGCGGCGGCGGATACCGTGCGTAAGCTGCGTTTTCTCGATAAACTGCGGAGCAGTGCCGAACAACTCGAAGAAAAACTGCTCGATTTTTAATTTCTGGAAGCTAAACATGGCCTTATTACAAATTAGTGAACCTGGTTTGAGTGCTGCGCCGCATCAGCGTCGTCTGGCGGCTGGTATTGACCTGGGCACAACCAACTCGCTGGTGGCGACAGTGCGCAGCGGTCAGGCCGAAACGTTAGCCGACCATGAAGGCCGTCACCTGCTGCCATCTGTTGTTCACTATCAACAGCAAGGGCATTCGGTGGGTTATGACGCGCGTACTAACGCAGCGCTTGACACCGCCAACACCATTAGTTCTGTTAAACGCCTGATGGGGCGCTCGCTGGCTGATATCCAGCAACGCTATCCGCATCTGCCTTATCAATTCCAGGCCAGCGAAAACGGCCTGCCGATGATTGAAACGGCGGCGGGGCTGCTGAACCCGGTGCGCGTTTCTGCGGACATCCTCAAAGCACTGGCGGCGCGGGCAACTGAAGCCCTGGCAGGCGAGCTGGATGGTGTAGTTATCACCGTTCCGGCGTACTTTGACGATGCCCAGCGTCAGGGCACCAAAGACGCGGCGCGTCTGGCGGGCCTTCACGTCCTGCGCTTACTTAACGAACCGACCGCTGCGGCTATCGCCTACGGGCTGGATTCCGGTCAGGAAGGCGTGATCGCTGTTTATGACCTCGGTGGCGGGACGTTTGATATTTCCATTCTGCGCTTAAGTCGCGGCGTGTTTGAAGTGCTGGCAACCGGCGGTGATTCCGCGCTCGGCGGCGATGATTTCGACCATCTACTGGCGGATTACATTCGCGAACAGGCGGGCATTCCTGATCGTAGCGATAACCGCGTTCAGCGTGAACTGCTGGATGCCGCCATTGCGGCCAAAATCGCCCTGAGCGATGCGGACTCCGTGACCGTTAACGTTGCGGGCTGGCAGGGCGAAATCAGCCGTGAACAATTCAATGAACTGATCGCGCCACTGGTAAAACGAACCTTACTGGCTTGTCGTCGCGCGCTGAAAGACGCGGGCGTAGAAGCTGATGAAGTGCTGGAAGTGGTGATGGTGGGCGGTTCTACTCGCGTGCCGCTGGTGCGTGAACGGGTAGGCGAATTTTTCGGTCGTCCACCGCTGACTTCCATCGACCCGGATAAAGTCGTCGCTATTGGCGCGGCGATTCAGGCGGATATTCTGGTGGGTAACAAGCCAGACAGCGAAATGCTGCTGCTTGATGTGATCCCACTGTCGCTGGGCCTCGAAACGATGGGCGGCCTGGTGGAGAAAGTGATTCCGCGTAATACCACTATTCCGGTGGCCCGCGCTCAGGATTTCACCACCTTTAAAGATGGTCAGATGGCGATGTCTATCCATGTAATGCAGGGTGAGCGCGAACTGGTGCAGGACTGCCGCTCACTGGCGCGTTTTGCGCTGCGTGGTATTCCGGCGCTACCGGCTGGCGGTGCGCATATTCGCGTGACGTTCCAGGTCGATGCCGACGGTCTTTTGAGCGTGACGGCGATGGAGAAATCCACCGGCGTTGAGGCGTCTATTCAGGTCAAACCGTCTTACGGTCTGACCGATAGCGAAATCGCTTCGATGATCAAAGACTCAATGAGCTATGCCGAGCAGGACGTAAAAGCCCGAATGCTGGCAGAACAAAAAGTAGAAGCGGCGCGTGTGCTGGAAAGTCTGCACGGCGCGCTGGCTGCTGATGCCGCGCTGTTAAGCGCCGCAGAACGTCAGGTCATTGACGATGCTGCCGCTCACCTGAGTGAAGTGGCGCAGGGCGATGACGTTGACGCCATCGAACAAGCGATTAAAAACGTAGACAAACAAACCCAGGATTTCGCCGCTCGCCGCATGGACCAGTCGGTTCGTCGTGCGCTGAAAGGCCATTCCGTGGACGAGGTTTAATATGCCAAAGATTGTTATTTTGCCTCATCAGGATCTCTGTCCTGATGGCGCTGTTCTGGAAGCTAATAGCGGTGAAACCATTCTCGACGCAGCTCTGCGTAACGGTATCGAGATTGAACACGCCTGTGAAAAATCCTGTGCTTGCACCACCTGCCACTGCATCGTTCGTGAAGGTTTTGACTCGCTGCCGGAAAGCTCAGAGCAGGAAGACGACATGCTGGACAAAGCCTGGGGACTGGAGCCCGAAAGCCGTTTAAGCTGCCAGGCGCGCGTTACCGACGAAGATTTAGTAGTCGAAATCCCGCGTTACACTATCAACCATGCGCGTGAGCATTAACAGAGGTTAGTATGGGACTTAAGTGGACCGATAGCCGCGAAATTGGCGAGGCACTGTACGATGCGTATCCCGATCTTGATCCGAAAACGGTTCGATTCACCGATATGCATCAGTGGATTTGCGATCTGGAAGATTTCGACGACGACCCGCAGGCATCCAACGAGAAAATCCTCGAAGCGATTTTGTTAGTCTGGCTGGACGAGGCCGAATAATTTCCGCGTCATGCTTCACGCCGCAGATGCGTTGGCTGCGCTCGTTCACCCCAGTCACATAGTTATCTATGCTCCTGGGGCTTCACTCACTTGCCGCCTTCCTGCAACGCGAATCATTTAGCGGAAAAATCCTGGGGCTGCCAACTGGCGGCCCTTTTACAAAGAAGGATAACTAAAATGACAGAAGCGATGAAGATTACCCTCTCTACCCAACCTGCCGACGCGCGCTGGGGAGAAAAAGCAACTTACAGCATTAATAATGACGGCATTACCCTGCATTTGAACGGGGCAGACGATCTGGGGCTGATCCAGCGTGCGGCGCGCAAGATTGACGGTCTGGGCATCAAGCATGTTCAGTTAAGCGGTGAAGGCTGGGATGCGGATCGCTGCTGGGCATTCTGGCAAGGTTACAAAGCCCCGAAAGGCACGCGTAAAGTGGAGTGGCCGGATCTGGACGATGCCCAGCGCCAGGAACTGGATAACCGCCTGATGATCATCGACTGGGTGCGTGACACCATCAACGCACCGGCAGAAGAATTGGGACCATCGCAATTGGCACAGCGTGCTGTTGATCTGATCAGCAACGTCGCGGGCGATCGTGTGACTTATCGGATCACCAAAGGCGAAGATCTGCGTGAGCAAGGTTATATGGGGCTGCACACCGTCGGACGCGGTTCAGAACGTTCTCCGGTATTGCTGGCGCTGGATTACAACCCAACTGGCGATAAAGAAGCGCCAGTGTACGCGTGCCTGGTAGGTAAAGGTATCACTTTTGACTCCGGCGGCTACAGCATCAAACAGACTGCGTTTATGGACTCGATGAAGTCGGACATGGGCGGCGCGGCAACGGTTACCGGGGCGCTGGCATTTGCCATTACGCGCGGACTGAACAAGCGCGTGAAGCTGTTCCTCTGCTGTGCGGATAACCTGATTAGCGGCAATGCGTTCAAGCTGGGCGATATCATCACCTATCGCAACGGTAAAAAAGTTGAAGTGATGAACACTGATGCCGAAGGGCGTCTGGTGCTTGCCGATGGTCTGATTGATGCCAGTGCGCAGAAACCGGAAATGATCATTGATGCGGCGACCCTCACCGGGGCGGCGAAAACTGCGCTGGGTAATGATTATCACGCGCTGTTCAGTTTTGACGATGCGCTTGCCGGTCGTTTGCTGGCGAGTGCCTCACAAGAGAACGAACCATTCTGGCGTCTGCCGCTGGCGGAGTTCCACCGCAGCCAGCTGCCGTCTAACTTTGCCGAACTGAACAATACCGGAAGCGCGGCGTATCCGGCAGGCGCGAGCACGGCGGCGGGCTTCCTGTCGCACTTTGTTGAGAACTATCAGCAAGGCTGGCTGCATATCGACTGCTCGGCGACTTACCGTAAAGCGCCGGTTGAACAGTGGTCTGCGGGCGCTACGGGACTTGGTGTGCGCACGATAGCTAATCTGTTAACGGCGTAAACTAATATGCCGGATGCGGCGTAAACGCCTTATCCGGCCTACAAATTCTGCAAATTCAACAAATTGCGAATCCCTTGTAGGCCTGATAAGCGTAGCGCATCAGGCATTTGCGCCCCGAACGTTGAATGAATTGTGGTTCTTATGTCCGAAACAAAAAACGAACTTGAAGACCTGCTGGAAAAAGCAGCAACCGAACCGGCGCACCGCCCGGCCTTTTTCCGTACTCTACTGGAATCCACTGTCTGGGTGCCTGGTACGGCGGCGCAGGGCGAGGCTGTGGTTGAAGATAGTGCGCTTGATTTACAGCACTGGGAAAAAGAAGACGGCACCAGCGTCATTCCTTTTTTCACCTCGTTAGAAGCGCTTCAACAGGCGGTTGAAGACGAACAGGCATTTGTCGTAATGCCCGTTCGCACATTGTTTGAGATGACCCTTGGCGAAACGCTCTTCCTTAATGCCAAACTGCCGACCGGTAAAGAATTTATGCCGCGTGAAATCAGTTTGTTGATTGGTGAAGAGGGAAATCCGCTGAGCAGCCAGGAAATCCTGGAAGGCGGTGAATCGCTGATATTATCGGAAGTCGCAGAGCCGCCAGCACAAATGATTGATTCACTCACCACCTTATTTAAAACCATTAAGCCGGTGAAGCGTGCTTTTATTTGTTCAATTAAAGAGAACGAAGAGGCACAGCCTAATTTACTTATTGGCATTGAAGCCGATGGTGATATCGAAGAAATTATTCAGGCGACGGGAAGTGTAGCGACCGATACATTACCTGGCGATGAACCAATCGATATTTGTCAGGTGAAAAAAGGGGAAAAAGGAATTAGCCACTTTATTACCGAACATATTGTGCCATTCTATGAACGTCGCTGGGGTGGTTTTTTGCGTGACTTTAAACAAAACCGGATAATCTAAAATATGCCGCCCTAAAGGGCGGCATTCGGGCTTACTTGCTGCTCTGAAGGTTGTTAACCACCAGTAAATTGTCGCCGGAGAGACTCCGGTTATTATTTACTTGGGAAAACAGCGCACCAGAAACAATAAGTACGATACAGAAGCACCGTATCTTCATTGTGCGGTCCATGCGAAGACCGCATCACGACAGCACCACTGGCGATATTGCCGCGATAGCAAGCGCTGAGACGCGCTTGCTCTAACGGTCGCGGAACATCCTTTCCTTAAGCCAGCGCCCGCTTGCGAGACGGCGGAAAGGGCCGCAGTGGATAATACACTAACAGAACAATAATAACTCTCTTTTGCTTGACAAAAAGAGAGTTACTGGCGAGTATTGTCTCCGCTGAGACGCGCTTGCATTACTACGGTAATACAACCTGCTGGAAAGGCCGCGAACCAGACCAGCAATAAAAAACCGCCAAATTCGGCGGTTTTTTATTGCCTGTATAAAGCTTATTTCACTGGCTCAACCGGTAAATCTGCCCGCGCGCCCCATTCACTCCATGCGCCGTCGTACAGTTTCACGTTTGGCACATCCAGCGTCGCGAGTGCTAACAAAACCACGGCTGCCGTTACACCAGAGCCGCAGCTGACGATAATTGGTTTGTCGTAGCTGACGCCGCGACCAAAAAATATCGCATCCAGTTCATCGGTCGTTTTTAGTTCGCCTTCGCGCACCAGTTCCGTCCACGGAACATTCAGTGCTCCGGGAATATGTCCGCGACGTAAACCTGGGCGAGGTTCATCAACTTCTGCGTTAAAACGTGCAGCCGGGCGGGCATCAATAATTTGCGCCGTATTTTCATGGCTTGCCAATAATACATCGGTTACTTTCACCACGGCTTCAGGATTAAACGCGGCGTTAAACTCTCCTTCCGGCAGCTCTACTGCACCTTCTTCTAACAGCAGATCATCGCGCTGCCAGCCTGCAAGTCCACCCCCCAGAATCGACACTTTCTCTACACCAAAGGTGCGCAGCATCCACCATGCTCGTGGGGCTGAGAAAAGATTACCTTCGTCATAGACAATCAGGTGCTTATCCTGGTTAACGCCTAATTCACGCATCGCCACGGCGAACGTTTCCGGGCGCGGCAGCATGTGCGGAAGCGGGGAAGTGTGATCAGAAAGCGCTTCGATATCAAAAAACACTGCGCCGGGAATATGTCCATTCAGATACTCCTGAGCAACGTTACGATCTTCCTGTCCAGGCGACGCCATGCGGGCATCAATAATCTGAATTTCCGGGTCATCAATATGTTCGGCGAGCCAGTCGGCTCCTACAAACCATGTCGTGGACATAGGCATCTCCATTTTTGCCGGGGTTAGGCTAAATTGTCGGATGTTTAGTGAAAAGCGACAAGCGAAAGAGGCTGATTTGGCTGTCTGAGCCACAATTCTCACTAAAATTCGGATTGTATGGGCGTGATACTGAATTACATAACGTAAATTCTCACGCATAATAATTATTCGACGTTGCTAACGGGCCATTGTGGCAGGGATGAAAAATGAAAAAGTTACGCGTAGCCGCCTGCATGCTAATGCTGGCGCTGGCAGGGTGCGACAACAACGATAACGCGCCAACAGCGGTGAAAAAAGATGCGCCTTCTGAAGTTACTAAAGCGGCCTCTTCAGAAAACGCGAGTTCAGCAAAACTCTCCGTGCCGGAGAGACAAAAACTGGCCCAACAGAGTGCCGGTAAGGTGCTGACATTGCTGGATCTCTCTGAAGTCCAACTTGATGGTGCAGCCACGCTGGTGCTGACGTTCTCCATCCCTCTCGACCCGGATCAGGATTTCTCACGCGTTATTCATGTCGTCGATAAAAAAAGCGGCAAAGTGGATGGTGCCTGGGAGCTGTCAGATAATCTTAAAGAGTTACGTTTACGCCACCTCGAACCGAAACGTGATTTGATCGTTACTATTGGCAAGGAGGTCAAAGCACTCAACAACGCAACCTTCAGTAAAGATTACGAAAAAACTATAACTACCCGCGACATCCAACCCAGCGTCGGTTTTGCCAGCCGTGGTTCGCTGCTGCCTGGCAAAGTCGTTGAAGGGCTGCCGGTAATGGCGCTCAACGTTAATAATGTCGATGTTAACTTCTTCCGCGTTAAGCCAGAATCTCTGCCAGCATTCATTAGCCAATGGGAATACCGCAATTCGCTGGCGAACTGGCAGTCAGACAAACTGCTGCAGATGGCGGATCTGGTCTACACCGGACGGTTTGATCTCAATCCTGCGCGTAACACCCGTGAAAAATTATTGCTGCCGCTGGGCGATATCAAACCGCTTCAGCAGGCGGGCGTGTATCTGGCTGTGATGAATCAGGCTGGACGTTACGATTACAGTAATCCCGCGACGCTGTTTACGTTAAGTGATATCGGCGTTTCAGCTCACCGTTATCACAATCGTCTGGATATCTTTACCCAAAGTCTGGAAAACGGCGCGGCCCAGCAAGGAATTGAAGTCTCTTTATTAAATGAGAAAGGGCAGACTCTGACTCAGGCAACCAGTGACGCTCAGGGGCATGTGCAGCTGGAAAATGATAAAAACGCGGCATTACTGTTGGCGCGTAAAGACGGTCAGACAACGCTACTCGATTTAAAACTTCCGGCGCTGGACTTAGCAGAATTTAACATTGCTGGCGCGCCAGGCTATAGCAAACAGTTTTTCATGTTTGGCCCACGCGATCTTTATCGCCCAGGTGAAACGGTAATCCTCAATGGTTTGCTGCGTGATGCAGACGGTAAAGCGTTGCCCAATCAACCCATCAAGTTAGACGTGATTAAACCCGATGGGCAGGTACTCAGGAGCGTCGTTAGTCAGCCGGAGAATGGCCTCTACCACTTTACCTGGCCACTCGATAGCAATGCGGCAACCGGTATGTGGCATATTCGCGCTAACACGGGCGATAACCAGTATCGGATGTGGGATTTCCACGTCGAAGATTTTATGCCAGAGCGCATGGCGCTGAATCTGACCGGTGAGAAAACCCCGCTAACGCCGAAAGATGAAGTGAAATTCTCCGTGGTGGGGTACTACCTGTATGGTGCACCTGCTAATGGTAATACTTTGCAAGGGCAACTTTTCCTGCGCCCACTGCGTGAAGCTGTGTCAGCCTTACCTGGTTTTGAATTCGGCGATATAGCTGCCGAAAATCTTTCCCGCACGCTGGATGAAGTTCAGTTGACGCTGGATGATAAAGGGCGCGGCGAAGTTTCTACAGAAAGCCAGTGGAAGGAAACGCATTCCCCATTACAGGTTATTTTCCAGGGTAGTTTGCTGGAATCGGGCGGTCGCCCGGTGACGCGCCGCGCTGAGCAGGCTATCTGGCCTGCCGATGCATTGCCGGGGATCCGTCCGCAGTTCGCCTCGAAATCGGTTTACGATTATCGTACTGACAGCACGGTGAAACAGCCCATTGTTGATGAAGGCAGTAACGCCGCTTTTGACATCGTTTATAGCGATGCGCAAGGCGTGAAAAAAGCCGTGTCGGGCTTGCAGGTGCGCCTGATTCGCGAACGCCGCGATTACTACTGGAACTGGTCAGAAGATGAAGGCTGGCAGTCACAGTTTGATCAAAAAGATCTGATCGAAAATGAACAAACTCTGGATCTGAAAGCGGACGAAACCGGCAAGGTCAGTTTTCCGGTAGAGTGGGGCGCTTATCGTCTGGAAGTCAAAGCGCCGAATGAAGCGGTCAGTAGTGTTCGTTTCTGGGCTGGCTATAGCTGGCAGGACAACAGCGACGGTAGCGGCGCAGTGCGACCCGACCGTGTCACGCTGAAACTGGATAAAGCCAGTTATCGCCCTGGCGACACCATTAAGTTGCATATCGCCGCGCCAACGGCGGGTAAAGGTTATGCGATGGTCGAGTCCAGTGAAGGGCCGCTGTGGTGGCAAGAGATTGATGTTCGGGCTCAAGGGCTGGATCTGACGATTCCGGTCGATAAAACCTGGAATCGTCATGATCTGTATTTAAGTACGCTGGTGGTACGTCCTGGCGATAAATCTCGCTCCGCGACGCCAAAACGCGCGGTTGGTGTGTTGCATCTGCCGCTTGGCGATGAAAACCGTCGCCTCGATCTGGCGCTGGAAACACCAGCAAAAATGCGTCCCAATCAACCATTAACCGTGAAAATTAAAGCCAGCACTAAAAATGGCGAGAAGCCTAAACAGGTGAATGTGCTGGTGTCTGCCGTTGATAGTGGTGTGCTGAATATTACTGACTACGTCACGCCAGATCCGTGGCAGGCGTTCTTTGGTCAGAAACGCTATGGCGCAGACATTTACGATATTTACGGTCAGGTTATTGAAGGTCAGGGGCGTCTGGCAGCTCTGCGTTTCGGTGGCGATGGTGATGAGCTGAAACGTGGTGGTAAACCGCCGGTCAATCACGTCAATATTGTCGCGCAGCAGGCGCTGCCGGTAACGCTCAACGAACAGGGCGAAGGCTCGGTTACACTGCCGATTGGCGATTTTAACGGTGAATTGCGCGTCATGGCGCAAGCCTGGACGGCAGATGATTTCGGTAGCAACGAAAGCAAAGTGATAGTTGCCGCACCGGTGATTGCTGAACTGAACATGCCGCGCTTTATGGCGAGTGGCGATACCTCGCGTCTGACGCTGGATATCACTAATCTTACCGATAAACCGCAAAAACTGAACGTTGCCCTGACCGCCAGTGGTTTGCTTGAACTGGTCAGCGATTCACCCGCAGCCGTTGAATTAGCGCCAGGTGTGCGTACTACGCTGTTTATCCCGGTGCGAGCATTGCCGGGTTATGGCGATGGAGAAATTCAGGCCACCATTAGCGGGTTAGCGTTACCGGGTGAAACCGTTGCCGATCAGCATAAGCAGTGGAAAATCGGCGTCCGTCCGGCGTTCCCGGCACAAACGGTTAATTACGGTACGGCGTTACAGCCTGGTGAGACATGGGCGATTCCGGCGGATGGATTGCAAAACTTCTCGCCTGTTACGCTGGAAGGGCAATTGTTGTTGAGCGGCAAACCACCGCTGAACATTGCACGTTATATCAAAGAGTTAAAAGCGTATCCGTACGGCTGTCTTGAGCAAACCGCCAGCGGCCTGTTCCCGTCACTTTATACCAACGCAGCCCAACTGCAGGCGTTGGGCATCAAAGGCGACAGTGATGAGAAACGCCGTGCATCGGTCGATATCGGCATTTCCCGTTTGCTGCAAATGCAACGTGATAACGGCGGCTTTGCGCTGTGGGATAAAAACGGTGACGAAGAGTACTGGCTGACGGCTTACGTGATGGATTTCCTGGTCCGCGCAGGCGAACAGGGTTACAGCGTGCCGACAGACGCCATTAACCGGGGTAATGAGCGTCTGCTGCGCTATTTACAAGATCCGGGCATGATGTCGATCCCGTACGCGGATAATCTCAAAGCCAGTAAATTCGCCGTTCAGTCTTACGCTGCGCTGGTGCTGGCCCGTCAGCAAAAAGCACCACTGGGTGCGCTGCGTGAAATCTGGGAGCATCGTGCAGATGCCGCTTCTGGTTTACCGCTGCTGCAACTTGGCGTTGCGCTGAAAACCATGGGTGATGCAACGCGTGGTGAAGAAGCGATTGTGCTGGCGCTGAAAACGCCGAGAAATAGTGATGAGCGGATATGGCTGGGTGATTACGGTAGTCCACTGCGCGACAACGCGTTAATGCTCTCCTTGCTGGAAGAAAATAAACTGCTACCCGATGAGCAGTACACTTTGCTGAACACACTTTCGCAGCAGGCGTTTGGTGAACGCTGGCTATCGACGCAGGAAAGTAACGCGTTGTTCCTGGCTGCCCGTACGATTCAGGATTTACCGGGTAAATGGCAGGCGCAAACCTCTTTCTCAGCTGAGCCGCTGACAGGCGAGAAAACGCTAAACAGCAATCTGAATAGCGATCAACTTGCCACCTTGCAGGTGAGAAACAGTGGCGATCAGCCGTTATGGTTGCGTATGGATGCCAGCGGTTATCCGCAATCCGCACCTTTACCGGCGAACAATGTGCTGCAAATCGAGCGTCATATTCTTGGTACTGATGGTAAGAGCAAATCGCTGGACTCGTTACGTAGCGGCGATCTGGTGCTGGTCTGGTTGCAGGTAAAAGCCAGTAACAGCGTGCCGGATGCGTTAGTCGTGGATCTGCTGCCTGCGGGTCTGGAACTGGAAAATCAGAATCTGGCGAACGGTAGCGCCAGCCTGGAGCAAAGTGGTGGCGAAGTGCAAAACTTACTGAACCAGATGCAGCAGGCGAGCATTAAGCACATTGAGTTCCGTGACGATCGCTTTGTGGCGGCGGTTGCCGTTGATGAATACCAACCGGTAACGCTGGTGTATCTGGCGCGGGCGGTGACGCCGGGAACGTATCAGGTACCGCAACCGATGGTGGAATCAATGTATGTTCCCCAATGGCGGGCGACCGGCGCGGCTGAAGATCTGCTGATTGTCCGACCGTAAATGCCTCGCTTGTTAACCAAACGCGGCTGCTGGATAACGCTGGCAGCTGCGCCATTTCTCCTTTTTCTTGCAGCGTGGGGAGCAGATAAACTCTGGCCTCTACCGCTGCATGAAGTCAATCCCGCACGAGTGGTCGTGGCGCAGGATGGTACGCCGCTATGGCGCTTCGCCGATGCTGACGGCATCTGGCGTTATCCGGTAACAATCGAAGATGTTTCTCCACGTTACCTTGAAGCGCTGATCAATTATGAAGATCGCTGGTTCTGGAAGCATCCGGGGGTGAATCCATTCTCGGTGGCGCGCGCAGCATGGCAAGATCTCACTTCGGGACGGGTTATTTCCGGTGGCAGCACGCTCACTATGCAGGTTGCTCGTCTGCTTGATCCTCACCCCAAAACATTTGGCGGCAAAATTCGCCAGCTCTGGCGCGCGTTGCAACTGGAATGGCATCTGTCTAAGCGTGAAATTCTGACCTTGTATCTTAACCGCGCTCCGTTTGGCGGTACGTTGCAGGGGATCGGTGCGGCAAGTTGGGCTTATCTCGGAAAGTCGCCTGCGAATTTAAGCTATTCCGAGGCGGCAATGCTGGCGGTTTTGCCGCAAGCGCCCAGCCGTCTTCGCCCGGATCGTTGGCCGGAGCGTGCCGAAGCCGCGCGTAATAAAGTGCTCGAACGGATGGCCGTGCAAGGTGTGTGGTCCCGTGAGCAGGTAAAAGAGTCAAGGGAAGAACCCATCTGGCTGGCACCCCGACAAATGCCGCAACTGGCACCGCTGTTTTCGCGCATGATGCTCGGTAAAAGCAAAAGCGACAAAATCGTTACTACGCTGGATGCCGGTCTTCAACGACGTCTGGAAGAACTGGCGCAAAACTGGAAAGGGCGGTTGCCACCGCGCAGCTCACTGGCGATGATCGTGGTTGATCATACCGATATGCGTGTTCGCGGCTGGGTGGGATCGGTTGATCTCAACGATGATTCACGCTTTGGTCATGTTGATATGGTCAATGCGATCCGATCGCCAGGATCGGTGCTCAAACCGTTTGTTTATGGTCTGGCGCTGGATGAAGGCTTGATCCACCCGGCATCACTGCTGCAAGACGTCCCCCGGCGCACCGGTGATTATCGACCAGGTAACTTTGATAGCGGTTTTCATGGCCCGATCAGCATGAGCGAGGCGCTGGTGCGCTCGCTGAACTTACCTGCTGTGCAGGTGCTGGAAGCCTATGGACCGAAACGGTTTGCGGCAAAGTTACGCAATGTTGGATTGCCGTTATATTTGCCCAACGGTGCTGCGCCGAATCTTTCACTCATTCTCGGCGGCGCTGGTGCAAAACTGGAAGATATGGCGGCAGCGTATACCGCGTTTGCTCGCCACGGCAAGGCAGGCAAATTGCGCTTACAGCCTGACGATCCGCTGCTTGAACGGCCTTTAATGTCGTCGGGGGCGGCGTGGATCATTCGCCGGATTATGGCTGATGAAGCGAAACCCTTGCCGGATAGTGCCTTGCCGCGCGTCGCCCCACTGGCATGGAAAACGGGCACCAGCTATGGCTATCGTGACGCCTGGGCGATTGGGGTTAACGCTCGCTATGTCATTGGGATCTGGACTGGCAGACCGGACGGCACGCCCGTTGTTGGTCAGTTTGGCTTTGCCAGTGCCGTACCATTGTTGAATCAGGTCAATAATATCTTACTGTCGCGCAGTGCGAATCTGCCGGAAGACCCGCGCCCGAACTCAGTCACTCGTGGCGTTATCTGCTGGCCGGGCGGACAGTCTTTGCCGGAAGGTGACGGTAACTGTCGCCGCCGCCTGGCAACCTGGCTGCTGGACGGGAGTCAGCCGCCAACTCTATTACTGCCGGAGCAGGAAGGCATTAATGGCATTCGTTTCCCCATCTGGCTGGATGAAAATGGCAAACGTGTTGCCGCTGATTGCCCGCAAGCGCGACAAGAAATGATAAATGTCTGGCCGCTACCGCTGGAACCCTGGCTGCCCGCATCAGAACGTCGCGCTGTGCGCTTACCACCGGCCTCGACAATTTGCCCGCCATACGGTCACGATGCCAAGCTCCCTCTGCAGCTGACAGGCGTTCGCGATGGCGCGATTATTAAACGTTTACCGGGCGCAGCGGAAGCGACTTTGCCGTTGCAATCAAGTGGAGGGGCAGGTGAACGCTGGTGGTTTCTGAATGGCGAACCGTTAACTGAACGCGGGCGCAACGTGACCCTGCATTTGACGGATAAAGGTGATTATCAATTGCTGGTGATGGATGATGTGGGGCAAATCGCGACAGTGAAATTTGTCATGCAATAGTCTGTTTTGCCCCTGATTGTTGCTAAAACTCATTTTATTTTAAAAAAATGTTACCTTCATCAATAGTCAACGGCCCTGTTGCTCATTATAATCCGCGCCATCTCGTACGCTGGTACAGACAACAACAGAACAATTTACAGAGGTAAAAATGGCTATTGAACGTACTTTTTCCATCATCAAACCGAACGCGGTAGCAAAAAACGTCATTGGTAATATCTTTGCGCGCTTTGAAGCTGCAGGGTTCAAAATTGTCGGCACCAAAATGCTGCACCTGACCGTTGAACAGGCACGTGGCTTTTATGCTGAACACGATGGAAAACCGTTCTTTGATGGTCTGGTTGAATTCATGACCTCTGGCCCGATCGTGGTTTCCGTGCTGGAAGGTGAAAACGCCGTGCAGCGTCACCGCGATCTGCTGGGCGCGACCAATCCGGCAAACGCACTGGCTGGTACTCTGCGCGCTGATTACGCTGACAGCCTGACCGAAAACGGTACCCACGGTTCTGATTCCGTCGAATCTGCCGCTCGCGAAATCGCTTATTTCTTTGGCGAAGGCGAAGTGTGCCCGCGCACCCGTTAATAATTTCGTAAATGCCGCGTGCAAACGTGGCATCCGTGCGCCAGAATTTGTACAATGCAGCGCCCCCGGACGAGCAGCCGCTCACCGGGGCGTTTCTTTTTTCAACCCTCCAGGGGCCATAACGTGTAATAACGAGGCCGGAATAGCATATGTCTGAACAATTAGTCACACCTGAAAACGTCACCACGAAAGATGGAAAAATCAACCTGCTGGATCTCAACCGTCAGCAGATGCGGGAGTTTTTTAAAGATTTAGGTGAAAAACCCTTCCGCGCCGATCAGGTGATGAAGTGGATGTATCACTATTGCTGCGACAACTTTGATGAGATGACCGACATCAACAAAGTGTTGCGCGGCAAACTGAAAGAGGTGGCGGAGATCCGCGCACCGGAAGTGGTTGAAGAACAGCGTTCATCCGACGGCACCATTAAATGGGCGATCGCCGTTGGCGATCAGCGCGTCGAAACGGTGTATATCCCGGAAGACGACCGTGCCACGCTCTGCGTCTCTTCGCAGGTGGGGTGTGCGCTGGAGTGTAAATTCTGTTCCACCGCCCAGCAGGGCTTTAACCGCAACCTGCGGGTATCGGAAATTATTGGCCAGGTGTGGCGTGCGGCGAAAATCGTCGGCGCAGCAAAAGTCACCGGTCAGCGCCCAATCACTAACGTAGTGATGATGGGCATGGGCGAGCCGCTGCTCAACCTGAACAACGTCGTTCCGGCGATGGAAATCATGCTTGATGATTTCGGTTTTGGCCTGTCTAAACGTCGCGTCACGCTTTCTACTTCCGGTGTAGTTCCGGCGCTGGATAAACTGGGCGATATGATCGACGTTGCACTGGCAATTTCCCTGCACGCGCCGAACGACGAAATTCGTGACGAAATTGTGCCGATCAACAAAAAGTACAATATCGAAACGTTCCTTGCTGCGGTGCGCCGTTATCTGGAGAAATCCAACGCCAATCAGGGCCGTGTCACTATTGAGTATGTGATGCTTGACCACGTTAACGACGGCACTGAACACGCGCACCAACTGGCGGAACTGCTGAAAGATACGCCGTGTAAGATCAACCTGATCCCGTGGAACCCCTTCCCGGGCGCGCCGTATGGACGCAGCTCGAACAGCCGTATCGACCGTTTCTCAAAAGTGCTGATGAGCTACGGTTTCACCACTATTGTGCGTAAAACCCGTGGTGATGATATCGATGCTGCCTGTGGTCAGTTGGCGGGCGATGTTATCGACCGTACGAAACGTACCCTGCGTAAACGGATGCAGGGTGAAGCCATCGACATTAAAGCGGTCTGATAGCCATTACGCCACGGTTACTTTATGTACCGTGGCGTAATCTTTTATGAATGAAGTATTAAGTTGCAATTGTCTGGTCAATATTAACGGTGCGTTTTTGCTGACTTTAAGGCAGTATGTAACGATGCAACAGTAAGTTAGCCTTAGTGAATGTGGGCTTTGTCACGAGCACACAGACGGTCTTATACTGTATGATAACGGTTAACTTAACGGATGTTTCGCGGTGTGGGTGAGCATGATGGTTCACCGGCATCTCAATTCTCATTTAAACGTACCTGCAGCGAATGAATACTGAAGCCACGCACGACCAAAATGAAGCACTTACTACCGGCGCTCGCCTGCGTAATGCTCGCGAACAACTAGGACTTAGTCAGCAGGCCGTTGCCGAGCGACTTTGCCTGAAGGTTTCCACGGTACGCGACATTGAAGAAGATAAGGCACCCGCCGATCTTGCTTCAACATTCCTGCGCGGATATATCCGCTCTTATGCGCGTCTGGTACATATTCCAGAAGAAGAACTGCTGCCAGGGCTGGAAAAGCAGGCTCCACTACGGGCTGCGAAAGTTGCGCCGATGCAGAGTTTTTCCCTCGGTAAACGCCGCAAAAAACGTGACGGCTGGCTGATGACCTTCACCTGGCTGGTGTTGTTTGTGGTTATCGGCCTGAGCGGTGCCTGGTGGTGGCAAGACCACAAAGCTCAGCAGGAAGAGATCACCACTATGGCCGATCAATCTTCGGCGGAACTGAGCAGTAATAGCGAGCAGGGGCAGAGTGTTCCGTTAAATACGTCGACAACTACAGACCCGGCTACAACGTCCACGCCGCCAGCGTCTGTGGATACTACCGCAACCAACACGCAAACACCTGCCGTAACTGCGCCAGCACCAGCTGTTGATCCGCAACAGAATGCGGTTGTTTCGCCTTCGCAGGCAAATGTTGATACCGCCGCGACCCCGGCACCAACGGCAACAACAACGCCAGATGGCGCTGCGCCGTTGCCAACCGATCAGGCAGGCGTGACTACGCCGGCGGCTGATCCGAATGCGCTGGTGATGAACTTTACTGCCGATTGCTGGCTGGAGGTTACTGATGCTACCGGTAAAAAATTGTTTAGCGGTATGCAGCGTAAAGACGGTAATTTGAACTTAACCGGCCAGGCACCGTACAAACTGAAAATTGGTGCGCCAGCCGCAGTACAGATCCAGTATCAAGGGAAACCTGTCGATCTGAGTCGTTTTATCAGAACTAACCAGGTTGCGCGTCTGACCCTCAATGCCGAACAATCACCGGCGCAGTAACAGACGGGTAACGCGGGAGATTTTTCATGCATAACCAGGCTCCAATTCAACGTAGAAAATCAACACGTATTTACGTTGGGAATGTGCCGATTGGCGATGGTGCTCCCATCGCCGTACAGTCCATGACCAATACGCGTACGACAGATGTCGAAGCAACGGTCAATCAAATCAAGGCGCTGGAACGCGTTGGCGCTGATATCGTCCGTGTCTCCGTACCGACGATGGACGCGGCAGAAGCGTTCAAACTCATCAAACAGCGGGTTAACGTGCCGCTGGTGGCTGACATCCACTTCGACTATCGCATTGCGCTGAAAGTAGCGGAATACGGCGTCGATTGTCTGCGTATTAACCCTGGCAATATCGGTAATGAAGAGCGTATTCGCATGGTAGTTGACTGTGCGCGCGATAAAAACATTCCGATCCGCATTGGCGTTAACGCCGGATCGCTGGAAAAAGATCTGCAAGAAAAGTATGGCGAACCGACGCCGCAGGCGTTGCTGGAATCCGCCATGCGCCATGTTGATCATCTCGATCGCCTGAACTTCGATCAGTTCAAAGTCAGCGTGAAAGCGTCTGACGTCTTCCTCGCTGTTGAGTCTTATCGTTTGCTGGCAAAACAAATCGATCAGCCGCTGCATCTGGGGATCACCGAAGCGGGTGGCGCGCGCAGCGGGGCAGTAAAATCCGCCATTGGTTTAGGTCTGCTGCTGTCTGAAGGCATCGGCGACACGCTGCGCGTATCACTGGCGGCCGATCCGGTCGAAGAGATCAAAGTCGGTTTCGATATTTTGAAATCGCTGCGTATCCGTTCGCGAGGTATCAACTTCATCGCCTGTCCGACCTGTTCGCGTCAGGAGTTTGATGTTATCGGTACGGTTAACGCGCTGGAGCAACGCCTGGAAGATATCATCACTCCGATGGACGTTTCGATTATCGGCTGCGTGGTGAATGGCCCAGGTGAGGCGCTGGTTTCTACACTCGGCGTCACCGGCGGCAACAAGAAAAGCGGCCTCTATGAAGATGGCGTGCGCAAAGACCGTCTGGACAACAACGATATGATCGACCAGCTGGAAGCACGCATTCGTGCGAAAGCCAGTCAGCTGGACGAAGCGCGTCGAATTGACGTTCAGCAGGTCGAAAAATAATAACGTGATGGGAAGCGCCTCGCTTCCCGTGTATGATTGAACCCGCATGGCTCCCCAAACATTGAGGGAAGCGTTGAGGGTTCATTTTTATATTCAGAAAGAGAATAAACGTGGCAAAAAACATTCAAGCCATTCGCGGCATGAACGATTACCTGCCTGGCGAAACGGCCATCTGGCAGCGCATTGAAGGCACACTGAAAAACGTGCTCGGCAGCTACGGTTACAGTGAAATCCGCTTGCCGATTGTAGAGCAGACCCCGCTATTCAAACGTGCGATTGGTGAAGTCACCGACGTGGTTGAAAAAGAGATGTACACCTTTGAGGATCGCAATGGCGACAGCCTGACTCTGCGCCCTGAAGGGACGGCGGGCTGTGTACGCGCCGGCATCGAGCATGGTCTTCTGTACAATCAGGAACAGCGTCTGTGGTATATCGGGCCGATGTTCCGTCACGAGCGTCCGCAGAAAGGGCGTTATCGTCAGTTCCATCAGTTGGGCTGCGAAGTTTTCGGTCTGCAAGGTCCGGATATCGACGCTGAACTGATTATGCTCACCGCCCGCTGGTGGCGCGCGCTGGGTATTTCCGAACACGTAACTCTTGAGCTGAATTCTATCGGTTCGCTGGAAGCACGCGCCAATTACCGCGATGCGCTGGTGGCATTCCTTGAGCAGCATAAAGAAAAGCTGGACGAAGACTGCAAACGCCGCATGTACACTAACCCGCTGCGCGTGCTGGATTCAAAAAATCCGGAAGTGCAGGCGCTTCTCAACGACGCTCCGGCATTAGGTGATTATCTGGACGAGGAATCTCGTGAGCATTTTGCCGGTCTGTGCAAACTGCTTGAGAGCGCGGGGATCGCTTACACCGTAAACCAGCGTCTGGTGCGTGGTCTGGATTACTATAACCGTACCGTTTTCGAGTGGGTGACTAACAGTCTCGGCTCCCAGGGCACCGTGTGTGCAGGCGGTCGTTATGACGGTCTGGTGGAACAACTGGGCGGTCGTGCAACACCGGCAGTCGGTTTTGCGATGGGCCTCGAACGTCTTGTATTGTTAGTTCAGGCCGTTAATCCGGAATTTAAAGCCGATCCTGTTGTCGATATATACCTGGTGGCTTCAGGTGCTGATACACAATCTGCGGCTATGGCATTAGCTGAGCGTCTGCGTGATGAATTACCGGGCGTGAAATTGATGACCAACCACGGCGGCGGCAACTTTAAGAAACAGTTTGCCCGTGCTGATAAATGGGGTGCCCGCGTTGCTGTGGTGCTGGGTGAGTCTGAAGTGGCTAACGGCACAGCAGTAGTGAAGGATTTGCGCTCTGGTGAGCAAACGGCAGTTGCGCAGGATAGCGTAGCCGCGCATTTGCGCACGTTACTGGGTTAAGGAAGGAGAAGGACAGCGTGGAAATTTACGAGAACGAAAACGACCAGGTAGAAGCGGTTAAACGCTTTTTTGCTGAAAATGGCAAAGCACTGGCTGTTGGGGTGATTTTGGGCGTTGGCGCACTGATTGGCTGGCGCTACTGGAACAGCCATCAGGTTGATTCTGCACGCTCCGCTTCTCTTGCCTATCAAAATGCGGTTACCGCAGTGAGCGAAGGCAAACCGGATAGCATCCCGGCGGCGGAAAAATTTGCTGCTGAAAATAAAAATACTTATGGTGCGCTGGCTTCTTTGGAACTTGCGCAGCAATTTGTTGACAAAAATGAACTAGAGAAAGCTGCCGCCCAGTTACAACAGGGGCTGGCAGACACGAGCGATGAAAATCTCAAAGCCGTGATAAATCTGCGTCTTGCTCGCGTTCAGGTACAGCTCAAGCAGGCTGATGCCGCGCTGAAAACCCTTGATACCATCAAAGGTGAAGGGTGGGCTGCCATTGTTGCCGACCTGCGTGGTGAAGCATTGCTGAGCAAAGGTGATAAGCAAGGTGCGCGTAGTGCATGGGAAGCAGGCGTGAAAAGCGATGTTACTCCGGCACTGAGCGAAATGATGCAGATGAAAATTAATAATTTGTCCATCTGAGAGGGACCCGATGCAATTGCGTAAATTACTGCTGCCAGGACTGCTTTCCGTTACCCTTTTAAGCGGCTGTTCGCTGTTTAACAGCGAAGAAGATGTGGTAAAGATGTCCCCATTGCCAACCGTTGAAAACCAGTTTACGCCGACCACGGCGTGGAGCACTTCCGTTGGTAGCGGCATTGGCAACTTCTATTCCAATCTTCATCCGGCACTGGCGGACAACGTTGTCTATGCAGCGGACCGCGCTGGTTTGGTAAAAGCGCTGAATGCGGATGATGGCAAAGAAATCTGGTCTGTCAGCCTGGCCGAGAAAGATGGCTGGTTCTCTAAAGAGCCTGCATTACTTTCTGGCGGTCTGACCGTGTCTGGTGGGCATGTCTACATTGGCAGCGAAAAGGCGCAGGTTTACGCGCTGAATACCAGCGATGGTACTGTGGCATGGCAAACTAAAGTCGCGGGTGAAGCACTTTCGCGCCCGGTGGTCAGCGACGGTCTGGTGTTAATCCACACCAGTAACGGTCAGTTACAAGCGCTGAACGAGGCTGACGGCGCTGTCAAATGGACAGTTAACCTCGATATGCCTTCGCTCTCTTTGCGTGGCGAGTCTGCGCCGGCAACGGCTTTTGGTGCGGCCGTCGTGGGTGGCGATAATGGTCGCGTCAGCGCAGTGCTGATGGAACAGGGCCAGATGATTTGGCAGCAGCGTATTTCCCAGGCGACCGGTTCTACCGAAATTGACCGTCTGAGCGATGTTGACACGACTCCCGTCGTTGTTAACGGCGTTGTTTTCGCGCTGGCCTATAATGGTAACCTGACGGCGCTTGATCTGCGCAGTGGTCAGATTATGTGGAAACGCGAACTGGGTTCGGTGAATGATTTCATCGTCGACGGCAATCGCATCTATCTGGTCGATCAAAATGACCGGGTGATGGCGTTGACCATTGATGGCGGCGTTACGCTGTGGACACAAAGCGATCTGTTGCATCGCCTGCTGACTTCTCCGGTGCTGTATAATGGCAACCTGGTGGTAGGTGACAGTGAAGGTTATCTGCACTGGATTAACGTCGAAGATGGTCGTTTCGTTGCCCAGCAAAAAGTTGATAGTTCCGGTTTCCAGACTGAACCGGTTGCCGCTGACGGCAAACTGCTGATCCAGGCAAAAGACGGAACCGTGTACTCTATTACACGTTAATCGTCTCTGTCGTTCACTTTGAAAACGGCTCCTGGACAGGGGCCGTTTTCCTGTTTTTAACAACGACGCGAATATAGCGTGCGTTGTCTGATGATTTATAAAAATGAGGCTTTAAACATGGTACCTGTGGTCGCGCTTGTCGGGCGCCCTAACGTAGGAAAATCCACGTTATTTAACCGTCTAACTCGCACCCGAGATGCGCTGGTTGCGGATTTCCCGGGTCTGACTCGTGACCGTAAGTACGGTCGTGCGGAAATTGAAGGCCGTGAGTTTATCTGTATTGATACCGGCGGGATTGATGGCACAGAAGACGGTGTAGAAACCCGCATGGCGGAACAGTCGCTGCTGGCGATTGAAGAAGCGGACGTCGTACTGTTTATGGTGGATGCGCGCGCGGGCCTGATGCCGGCAGATGAAGCGATTGCCAAACATCTGCGCTCCCGTGAAAAACCGACCTTCCTGGTGGCAAACAAAACTGACGGTCTGGATCCCGATCAGGCAGTGGTTGATTTCTACTCGCTTGGCTTAGGTGAAATCTACCCGATCGCCGCGTCTCACGGTCGTGGCGTATTAAGTCTGCTGGAGCATGTGCTGCTGCCGTGGATGGAAGATCTCGCACCGCAAGAGGAAGTCGACGAAGACGCTGAATACTGGGCGCAATTTGAAGCGGAAGAGAACGGCGAAGAAGAAGAGGAAGACGACTTCGACCCGCAAAGTCTGCCGATCAAACTGGCGATTGTGGGTCGTCCGAACGTAGGTAAGTCTACACTCACTAACCGTATTCTTGGTGAAGAGCGCGTTGTTGTTTATGACATGCCTGGCACGACGCGTGACAGTATCTACATTCCAATGGAACGCGATGGACGTGAGTATGTGCTCATTGACACCGCTGGCGTACGTAAACGCGGCAAAATCACCGATGCTGTAGAGAAATTCTCCGTAATCAAAACGTTGCAGGCCATTGAAGATGCCAACGTGGTGATGTTAGTGATTGATGCGCGCGAAGGTATTTCCGATCAGGATCTCTCGCTGCTGGGCTTTATTCTCAATAGTGGGCGCTCACTTGTCATTGTGGTGAATAAGTGGGATGGCCTGAGCCAGGAAGTGAAAGAGCAGGTGAAAGAAACGCTGGACTTCCGTCTGGGCTTTATCGATTTTGCTCGTGTGCACTTTATCTCTGCCTTGCACGGCAGTGGTGTTGGTAACTTGTTTGAATCAGTACGTGAAGCGTATGACAGCTCCACCCGTCGTGTGGGGACCTCTATGCTGACGCGCATCATGACGATGGCTGTTGAAGATCACCAACCGCCGCTGGTACGCGGTCGTCGTGTGAAGCTGAAATATGCCCACGCTGGTGGTTATAACCCGCCGATTGTGGTGATTCACGGTAATCAGGTGAAAGACCTGCCTGATTCCTACAAGCGCTACTTGATGAACTACTTCCGCAAATCGCTGGACGTAATGGGATCGCCGATTCGTATTCAGTTCAAAGAAGGGGAAAACCCGTATGCGAACAAGCGTAACACCCTGACGCCAACCCAGATGCGTAAACGTAAGCGTCTGATGAAGCACATCAAGAAAAATAAATAATTATCCGTAAGTATTTTATCTGCCATTCCCTCTATGAATGTAGAGGGATGGCTACCGGAGGAATTCATATGGAACTGCATTGTCCACAATGTCAGCATGTGCTTGATCAGGATAACGACCATGCGCGTTGCCCATCCTGCGGGGAAATTATTGAAATGAAAGCTCTTTGTCCAGACTGCCATCAACCGTTGCAGGTGTTAAAAGCCTGCGGTGCAGTAGATTACTTCTGTCAGCACGGGCATGGCTTGATATCGAAAAAACGCGTTGAATTCGTGCTGGCTTAATGCACCTTTTTACGCGATTTTTTTACTGGCTGGATGTTTTTAACTTCACTTTCTATCCAGCCGTCTTCCAGACGTGTGGTTAGCATTTCACCCGCTTTAACTTGCTTCACTTTTTTCAGTACATTGCCGTCAGTAGCAGTAGTAACGCTGTATCCACGCGCCAGCGTTGACAGTGGGCTTACGGCTTCGAGGTGCGTTACTGCATTACCGAAACGTTCACGCGTGGCGCTAAGCTGTACGCGCAGGGTTTCTGCTAAACGATATTCCAGTTGCTGAATGCGCGTTTGCGCGCGATGAATCTTCGGCTGTGGATTTTGCTGATTCAGCCGCTGTGTTAACCGCTGCTGCTGTTGCCCGGTACGCTTAAGTTGATTTTCCAGCGCAAAGCTCATCCGCTTTTGCAGGCGCTCAAGCATGGTTTGCTGGCGTGCCAGCCGGAGCTGCGGATGCTGTTGCTGTAATCGGTGATGGATCTGCGTAAAGCGACGCGTGCGGTTGGCGAGATAATAATCCATCGCCATCTCCAGCCGTTGACGGGTCGATTGCACCTGGCGCAGTAACTCTTGCTGATTACGGCTCACTACTTCAGCGGCGGCAGACGGCGTTGGCGCACGCAGATCGGCAACAAAATCGGCAATGGTCACATCCGTCTCATGCCCGACGGCGCTGACGACCGGAATGCGGCTGGCAAAAATCGCCCGCGCTACGCGTTCGTCGTTAAAACTCCATAAATCTTCCAGCGAACCGCCGCCGCGCCCAACGATCAACACGTCGCACTCATTGCGCTGATTCGCCAGTTCAATGGCGCGAACAATTTGCCCCGGTGCGTCATCGCCCTGAACGGCGGTGGGGTAGATGATCACCGGTAGAGAAGGATCGCGACGTTTTAACACATGCAAAATATCATGTAGCGCAGCACCGGTTTTTGAGGTGATCACACCAACGCAATGCGCAGGGGAGGGAAGTGGTTTTTTGTATTGCTGATCGAACAAACCTTCAGCCTGCAACTTCGCTTTGAGCTGTTCGTACTTCTGTTGCAGCAGCCCTTCACCGGCCGGCTGCATACTCTCAACGATTATCTGGTAGTCACCGCGCGGCTCGTAGAGCGTAATATTGGCGCGAACTAAAACTTGTTGTCCATGCTGTGGACGGAAGGTCACCCGGCGGTTGCTGTTGCGGAACATCGCGCAGCGTACCTGGGCGGTGTCGTCTTTGAGTGTAAAGTACCAGTGACCGGAAGCCGGTTGTGTGAAATTAGAGATTTCGCCGCTGATCCAAACCTGTCCCATCTCATGCTCAAGCAGCAGACGAACCGTTTGATTCAGGCGACTAACGGTAAAAATTGCAGGGGATTGAGAAGGTAACATGTGAGCGAGATCAAATTCTAAATCAGCAGGTTATTCAGTCGATAGTAACCCGCCCTTCGGGGATAGCAAGCATTTTTTGCAAAAAGGGGTAGATGCAATCGGTTACGCTCTGTATAATGCCGCGGCAATATTTATTAACCACTCTGGTCGAGATATTGCCCATGCTACGTATCGCTAAAGAAGCTCTGACGTTTGACGACGTTCTCCTCGTTCCTGCTCATTCTACCGTTCTGCCGAATACTGCTGACCTCAGCACCCAGCTGACGAAAACTATTCGTCTGAATATCCCTATGCTTTCCGCAGCAATGGATACCGTAACGGAAGCGCGCCTGGCTATTGCTCTGGCTCAGGAAGGCGGTATCGGCTTTATCCACAAAAACATGTCCATTGAACGCCAGGCAGAAGAAGTTCGCCGTGTGAAAAAACACGAATCTGGTGTGGTGACTGATCCGCAGACTGTTCTGCCAACCACGACGCTGCGCGAAGTGAAAGAACTGACTGAGCGTAACGGTTTTGCGGGCTATCCGGTCGTTACCGAAGAAAACGAACTGGTGGGTATTATCACCGGTCGTGACGTGCGTTTTGTTACCGACCTGAACCAGCCGGTTAGCGTTTACATGACGCCGAAAGAGCGTCTGGTCACCGTGCGTGAAGGTGAAGCCCGTGAAGTGGTGCTGGCAAAAATGCACGAAAAACGCGTTGAAAAAGCGCTGGTGGTTGATGACGAATTCCACCTGATCGGCATGATCACCGTGAAAGACTTCCAGAAAGCGGAACGTAAACCGAACGCCTGTAAAGACGAGCAAGGCCGTCTGCGTGTTGGTGCTGCAGTTGGCGCAGGTGCGGGTAACGAAGAGCGTGTTGACGCGCTGGTTGCCGCTGGCGTTGACGTTCTGCTGATCGACTCCTCCCACGGTCACTCAGAAGGCGTTTTGCAGCGTATCCGTGAAACCCGTGCTAAATATCCGGATCTGCAAATCATCGGCGGCAACGTGGCAACAGCTGCAGGTGCACGCGCTTTGGCAGAAGCTGGTTGCAGCGCGGTTAAAGTCGGTATCGGCCCTGGTTCTATCTGTACGACTCGTATCGTTACTGGCGTAGGTGTTCCGCAGATCACTGCCGTTGCTGACGCAGTTGAAGCCCTGGAAGGCACCGGTATTCCGGTTATCGCAGATGGTGGTATTCGCTTCTCCGGCGACATCGCCAAAGCTATCGCCGCTGGCGCAAGCGCGGTGATGGTAGGTTCCATGCTGGCGGGTACTGAAGAATCTCCGGGTGAAATCGAACTCTACCAGGGCCGTTCTTACAAATCTTACCGTGGTATGGGTTCCCTGGGCGCGATGTCCAAAGGTTCCTCTGACCGTTATTTCCAGAGCGATAACGCTGCCGACAAACTGGTGCCGGAAGGTATCGAAGGTCGCGTAGCTTATAAAGGTCGCCTGAAAGAGATCATTCACCAGCAGATGGGCGGCCTGCGCTCCTGTATGGGTCTGACCGGCTGTGGTACTATCGACGAACTGCGTACTAAAGCGGAGTTTGTACGTATCAGCGGTGCGGGCATTCAGGAAAGCCACGTTCACGACGTGACCATTACTAAAGAGTCCCCGAACTACCGTCTGGGCTCCTGATTCTCTTCGCCCGACTTCATGTCGGGCGATTTATATTATCTGTTTCACTTGCCTCGGAATAAGCGTCAATGACGGAAAACATTCATAAGCATCGCATCCTCATTCTGGACTTCGGTTCTCAGTACACTCAACTGGTTGCGCGCCGCGTGCGTGAGCTGGGTGTTTACTGCGAACTGTGGGCGTGGGATGTGACAGAAGCACAAATTCGTGACTTCAATCCAAGCGGCATTATTCTTTCCGGCGGCCCGGAAAGCACCACCGAAGAAAACAGCCCGCGTGCGCCGCAGTATGTCTTTGAAGCAGGCGTACCGGTATTCGGCGTTTGCTATGGCATGCAGACCATGGCAATGCAGTTGGGCGGTCACGTTGAAGCCTCTAACGAACGTGAATTTGGCTACGCGCAGGTTGAAGTCGTAAACGACAGCGCACTGGTTCGCGGTATCGAAGATGCGCTGACCGCAGACGGAAAACCGCTGCTCGATGTCTGGATGAGCCACGGCGATAAAGTTACCGCTATCCCGTCCGACTTCGTCACCGTAGCCAGCACCGAAAGCTGCCCGTTTGCCATTATGGCTAACGAAGAAAAACGCTTCTATGGCGTACAGTTCCACCCGGAAGTGACTCACACCCGCCAGGGTATGCGCATGCTGGAGCGTTTTGTGCGTGATATCTGCCAGTGTGAAGCCCTGTGGACGCCAGCGAAAATTATCGACGATGCTGTAGCTCGCATCCGCGAGCAGGTCGGCGACGATAAAGTCATCCTCGGCCTCTCTGGTGGTGTGGATTCCTCCGTAACCGCAATGCTGCTGCACCGCGCTATCGGTAAAAACCTGACTTGCGTATTCGTCGACAACGGCCTGCTGCGTCTCAACGAAGCAGAGCAGGTTCTGGATATGTTTGGCGATCACTTTGGTCTTAACATTGTTCACGTACCGGCAGAAGATCGCTTCCTGTCAGCGCTGGCTGGCGAAAACGATCCGGAAGCAAAACGTAAAATCATCGGGCGCGTTTTCGTTGAAGTATTCGATGAAGAAGCGCTGAAACTGGAAGACGTGAAGTGGCTGGCGCAGGGCACCATCTACCCTGACGTTATCGAATCTGCGGCTTCTGCAACCGGTAAAGCACACGTCATCAAATCTCACCACAACGTGGGCGGCCTGCCGAAAGAGATGAAGATGGGCCTGGTTGAACCGCTGAAAGAGCTGTTCAAAGACGAAGTGCGTAAGATTGGTCTGGAGCTGGGCCTGCCGTACGACATGCTGTACCGTCACCCGTTCCCGGGACCAGGCCTTGGCGTTCGTGTGCTGGGTGAAGTGAAGAAAGAGTACTGTGACCTGCTGCGCCGTGCTGACGCCATCTTCATTGAAGAACTGCGTAAAGCGGACCTGTACGACAAAGTCAGCCAGGCGTTCACTGTGTTCCTGCCGGTACGTTCCGTTGGCGTAATGGGCGATGGTCGTAAGTATGACTGGGTTGTCTCTCTGCGTGCTGTCGAAACCATCGACTTTATGACCGCACACTGGGCGCATCTGCCGTACGATTTCCTCGGTCGCGTTTCCAACCGCATTATCAATGAAGTGAACGGTATTTCCCGCGTGGTGTATGACATCAGCGGCAAGCCGCCAGCTACCATTGAGTGGGAATGATTTTAATCCCTGCACTATGAATGAACAAAACCCTCTGTTACTACAGAGGGTTTTTTATCTTCAAGAATCATAGGCTTGAAGTTACTAACATCGATTAATTAAACCAGCTGTCCGATTTGTTCTCTTCTGCTTTGCCCACGCTTTTCATCAGATCGCGACCGCCTTCAGTCATATTTCTGTTGGCGTCAGCTTCAGATTGCACCACATCGGTTTGCGCAGCTTTGTGCTTCAGTTCCTGATCGATAAATTCGTTTTCTCGCTTAACGCGGGCTTCTTCTTTCGCCAGCGCCAGTTTTTGTTTCTGAATCTCTAAGCTGCGTAGCTCATCTTCATAACTTTGATCGCGTTTTTTGTCCGCAGAGGCTTCGGCGTCCAGTTTATCCTGACGAGCTTTCTTATTTGCTGCTGCCGTTGCCGCTCTTTTGTTAGCGGCGGCCTGGGCATTTGCGCGACGTTGCTTCTCTTGCTGGATTTCCCTGTTGCGCTCCGCGACCCATTCGTCATGCTGCCTTTGCTCTTCATTTTTACCTTGCTGTTCAGCTTCTGCTACAGCAGAGAGTTGATCCTGCAATGATGAGGCGATAGCCGGATAGCTTAAGGAGGCCAAGATGGCGCAAAGAAAAACTTTCTTCATGACTCCTCCTGATTATTAGCTCTTTTCAGGACATTTAGTATTTGGCTGAATACGCGTTTCGTTATACGTTGTGGTAATAACAACGGCTAAACCTGTCGTAAACTGGCACTCTTTACCCACCTGGGTAGAGGTATACACTTTGGTGCCTTCCTTATATGTTAAAGAAACACCTTCCACTAAGGTTTTATCATTCACCATAGAACCCGCTGCCGCGCCTACAGCTCCGCCGCCAACTGCCCCTGCCGTCGTTCCGGAATTGCTGCCAGAACCGACGTTGTGGCCGATAACACCGCCAGCGACTGCGCCAATAAGCGCGCCGAAGGCTTGTGCGTTCCGTTTATTTTGGGAGTTGTCTACGGCAACTTTTGCGGGAAGAATGGAAATAATATTAACGGTTTTAGTTTCTTGTTTGGTATTCAGTTGATCGGTTTGATAAACATCGGCGGCATGATCGTCAGCATTTGACTGGCATCCTGCCAGAGTGAATGACGCTAACATTGCCACAGGCAGAAGACATTTTTTAAATTTCATCACTATTCCTTGTTATACACATTACGAAAAATAAGACATTTAAGATCATCAAAAGAGGAAAGTAAATGTATTGCGTATAAAGGGATAGATTAAATTTA
>NZ_CAOLGM010000025.1:0-44125 GCF_948475835.1 uncultured Escherichia sp.
CACTACACGCGTTTTATTTATAAATAAAATAATAAAATTCACGAAATGAATAAGTCCTGCAATTTAATATATATCGCAGGACTTATTTTAATTAATTGCTCAAACGCTGCGGATGGGTATAAACCGTTGCCCGACCCGGCTTACAAAAACCCACCAGCGTCAGATTACAACGCTCAGCCACTTCTACAGCAAGCGTGGTCGCGGCAGACACCGCAAACAAAATCTCTACGCCGCACATCGCCGACTTTTGCACCATTTCATAACTGGCACGACTGGAAACCAGTACCGCACCTTGCTGCCAGCTTTCCCCTTCTTGTGACCGGCGGCCTAACAGTTTGTCCAGCGCCACATGGCGACCCACGTCTTCATGCCCGCCGACCAGTTCGCCAGATGGCAACATCCAGGCAGCGGCGTGAGTACAACCAGTCAGTTGCCCCACTGGCTGAAAATCGTTGAGATGACGTAATGCATCATCCAGTTTGTTGAGATCAAACGTCTGGGTGAACGGTAGCGGCTGCACCGGTTTTCCGATGTCATTAAGTTGCTCCACGCCGCATACGCCACAGCCCGTACGTCCCGCCAGCGCCCGGCGGCGCTCCTTCAACCCCATAAAGCGGCGGCTGGAAAGCTCAATTTGTACTTCAAGACCATTACAGGAAGGAACGACATCCATGCCGAAGATATCGCGCGGACTTTCTATTATCCCCTCGGAAAGCGAAAAACCGAGCGCAAAGTACTCAAGGTCTTTGGGCGACGCCATCATCACCACATGCGAAATGCCGTTGTAGACCAGCGCAACGGGAACTTCTTCCGCGACCTCATCTAACCGTGGGTGTTGTAAATCATCACGCCGCCATAACTCAATTTGACGAACACCTGTGATATTTGTCACATTTTCGATTTCTTTTTGCTGTGTTTTTTTCACTTTCTCTTAACCAGATAAGAACACACACACCAACATTATGGTATTCTGTTACAAACCCTTCCTGGATGGAGGGAAATTGAGCCAATTCTGGACCTTTGCGGCCCCTTCCGCAAAGAAAAATAACTCCCACTCCCTGCACACGCAGCAAGCGAATGTAAATGGGACGTGACAATGTCGAAACAAGGAGCAATCCATGCAGGTCAGCAGAAGGCAGTTCTTTAAGATCTGCGCTGGCGGTATGGCAGGCACCACGGCAGCGGCACTGGGTTTTGCACCCAGCGTAGCGCTCGCGGAAACCCGGCAGTATAAACTGCTGCGCACCCGCGAAACCCGTAATACCTGCACCTATTGTTCCGTAGGCTGTGGGCTGTTGATGTACAGCCTCGGTGACGGAGCAAAAAACGCCAAAGCATCTATCTTCCATATCGAAGGCGATCCGGATCACCCGGTCAACCGCGGTGCACTTTGTCCGAAAGGCGCTGGCCTGGTGGATTTCATCCACTCTGAAAGCCGTCTGAAGTTTCCGGAATACCGTGCGCCAGGTTCTGATAAATGGCAGCAAATCAGTTGGGAAGAGGCGTTTGATCGCATCGCCAAACTGATGAAAGAAGACCGCGATGCTAACTACATTGCGCAAAACGCCGAAGGCGTGACTGTTAACCGCTGGCTCTCCACCGGGATGCTGTGTGCTTCCGCGTCGAGTAACGAAACCGGCTATTTAACGCAAAAATTCTCCCGCGCGCTGGGTATGCTCGCGGTCGACAACCAGGCGCGTGTCTGACACGGACCAACGGTAGCAAGTCTTGCTCCAACATTTGGTCGCGGTGCGATGACCAACCACTGGGTCGACATCAAGAACGCCAACCTCGTCGTGGTGATGGGCGGTAACGCCGCTGAAGCTCACCCGGTCGGGTTCCGCTGGGCGATGGAAGCCAAAATTCACAACGGCGCGAAGCTGATTGTGATCGATCCTCGCTTTACGCGTACGGCGGCGGTAGCTGACTACTATGCCCCTATTCGTTCCGGTACTGACATTGCTTTCCTGTCAGGCGTATTGCTGTACCTGCTGAACAATGAAAAATTCAACCGCGAATACACCGAAGCCTATACCAACGCCAGCCTGATAGTGCGTGAGGATTACGGCTTTGAAGATGGCCTGTTCACCGGCTACGACGCGGAAAAACGCAAGTACGATAAATCCTCCTGGACTTATGAACTGGACGAAAACGGCTTCGCCAAACGCGATACCACGCTGCAACATCCGCGCTGCGTGTGGAACTTGCTGAAACAGCACGTTTCCCGCTACACGCCAGATGTGGTTGAAAACATCTGTGGTACGCCAAAAGACGCGTTCCTGAAAGTCTGCGAATACATCGCAGAAACCAGTGCTCACGATAAAACTGCCTCGTTCCTGTATGCCCTCGGCTGGACGCAACACTCCGTTGGTGCGCAAAACATTCGTACGATGGCGATGATCCAGCTGCTGCTCGGCAATATGGGGATGGCCGGCGGCGGCGTTAACGCCCTGCGCGGTCACTCCAATATTCAGGGGCTGACGGACCTGGGGCTACTGTCGCAGAGTCTGCCAGGTTACATGACGCTGCCAAGCGAGAAGCAGACCGATCTGCAAACCTACCTTACCGCCAACACGCCAAAACCGCTGCTGGAAGGCCAGGTAAACTACTGGGGCAACTACCCGAAATTCTTCGTCTCTATGATGAAGGCCTTCTTTGGTGATAAAGCGACGGCGGAAAATAGCTGGGGCTTTGACTGGTTGCCGAAGTGGGATAAAGGCTACGACGTCCTGCAGTACTTCGAGATGATGAAAGAGGGCAAGGTCAATGGCTATATCTGCCAGGGCTTTAACCCTGTTGCCTCATTCCCGAACAAAAACAAAGTGATCGGTTGTCTGTCGAAACTGAAGTTCCTCGTCACCATCGACCCACTGAACACTGAAACCTCTAACTTCTGGCAGAACCACGGTGAGCTGAACGAAGTTGACTCGTCGAAGATCCAGACCGAAGTGTTCCGTCTGCCATCGACCTGCTTCGCAGAAGAGAACGGTTCAATCGTTAACTCAGGTCGCTGGTTGCAGTGGCACTGGAAAGGTGCGGACGCCCCGGGGATTGCGCTGACTGATGGCGAGATCCTCTCCGGTATCTTCCTGCGCTTGCGCAAGATGTATGCCGAACAGGGTGGCGCGAACCCGGACCAGGTGCTGAACATGACCTGGAACTACGCCATTCCGCATGAGCCGAAGTCGGAAGAAGTAGCGATGGAGAGCAACGGTAAGGCGCTGGCCGATATTACCGATCCGGCAACCGGTGCGGTTATCGTCAAGAAAGGCCAACAACTTAGCTCGTTCGCCCAATTGCGCGATGACGGTACAACCTCCTGTGGCTGCTGGATTTTCGCCGGTAGCTGGACGCCGGAAGGCAACCAGATGGCGCGTCGTGATAACGCCGATCCGTCTGGCCTCGGTAACACGCTGGGCTGGGCATGGGCATGGCCGCTTAACCGCCGCATTCTGTATAACCGCGCCTCCGCAGATCCGCAGGGTAACCCGTGGGATCCGAAGCGTCAGTTGCTGAAATGGGACGGCACTAAGTGGACCGGCTGGGATATTCCGGACTACAGCGCAGCGCCTCCGGGTAGCGGCGTCGGGCCGTTTATCATGCAGCAGGAAGGCATGGGGCGTCTGTTTGCCCTCGATAAGATGGCGGAAGGTCCGTTCCCGGAACACTACGAGCCGTTTGAAACGCCGCTGGGAACTAACCCGCTGCATCCAAACGTTATCTCGAACCCGGCTGCACGTATCTTTAAAGACGACGCCGAAGCATTGGGTAAAGCCGATAAGTTCCCGTATGTCGGAACCACCTATCGTCTGACCGAGCACTTCCACTACTGGACCAAACACGCGCTGTTGAACGCGATTTTGCAACCAGAGCAGTTTGTGGAAATCGGGGAGTCGCTGGCGAATAAACTTGGCATTGCCCAGGGCGATACCGTGAAAGTCTCCTCCAACCGTGGCTATATCAAAGCCAAAGCGGTGGTGACCAAACGTATTCGTACGCTGAAAGCGAACGGCAAAGATATCGATACCATCGGTATTCCGATTCACTGGGGTTATGAAGGTGTAGCTAAAAAAGGCTTTATTGCCAATACGTTAACGCCATTCGTTGGTGATGCGAACACGCAGACGCCGGAGTTTAAGTCCTTCCTTGTGAATGTGGAAAAGGTGTAACGGAGACGACATATGGCTTATCAATCTCAAGATATCATTCGTCGTTCCGCGACTAACGGTCTGACCCCCGCGCCTCAGGCGCGGGACTTCCAGGAAGAAGTGGCGAAACTCATCGACGTCACCACCTGTATCGGCTGTAAAGCCTGTCAGGTGGCGTGTTCAGAGTGGAACGACATTCGCGATACCGTCGGCAATAACATTGGGGTGTACGACAACCCCAATGATTTAAGCGCCAAATCGTGGACGGTAATGCGCTTCTCGGAAGTGGAGCAGAACGACAAACTGGAATGGCTGATCCGCAAAGACGGCTGTATGCACTGTTCCGATCCAGGCTGCCTGAAAGCGTGCCCGGCGGAAGGTGCAATTATTCAGTATGCCAACGGTATCGTCGACTTCCAGTCCGAGCAGTGCATTGGCTGCGGTTATTGCATTGCGGGCTGTCCGTTCGACATTCCGCGCCTCAACCCGGAAGACAACCGCGTCTACAAATGTACGCTGTGCGTTGACCGCGTGGTGGTTGGGCAAGAACCAGCCTGCGTGAAGACCTGCCCAACGGGCGCGATTCACTTCGGTACGAAAGAGTCGATGAAAACGCTGGCGAGCGAGCGCGTTGCTGAGCTGAAAACCCGCGGTTACGACAATGCGGGTCTGTACGATCCGGCAGGCGTCGGTGGTACACACGTCATGTACGTGCTGCACCATGCTGACAAGCCAAATCTGTATCATGGCTTGCCGGAGAACCCGGAAATCAGCGAAACCGTGAAATTCTGGAAAGGCATCTGGAAACCGCTCGCGGCTGTTGGCTTTGCGGCTACCTTTGCGGCCAGTATCTTCCACTACGTGGGTGTCGGTCCGAACCGTGCGGATGAGGAAGAGAATAATCTGCACGAAGAGAAAGACGAGGAGCGCAAATGAAACGACGTGACACCATCGTGCGCTACACCGCGCCGGAACGTATCAACCACTGGATCACCGCCTTCTGCTTCATCCTGGCGGCGGTGAGCGGGCTGGGCTTTTTGTTCCCGTCCTTCAACTGGTTGATGCAAATCATGGGCACACCGCAGCTGGCGCGAATTCTGCACCCGTTTGTCGGCGTGGTTATGTTTGCCTCGTTCATCATCATGTTTTTCCGTTACTGGCATCACAACCTAATCAATCGGGATGATATCTTTTGGGCGAAGAATATTCGTAAGATCGTCGTCAACGAGGAAGTAGGTGACACCGGGCGTTATAACTTCGGTCAGAAATGCGTTTTCTGGGCGGCGATTATTTTCCTGGTTCTGCTGCTGGTGAGCGGCGTGATTATCTGGCGTCCTTATTTTGCGCCTGCTTTCTCAATCCCGGTGATCCGATTCGCGTTAATGCTGCATTCATTTGCCGCAGTGGCGTTAATTGTGGTTATCATGGTGCATATCTACGCCGCCCTTTGGGTGAAAGGCACGATTACCGCCATGGTGGAAGGATGGGTTACCAGCGCCTGGGCGAAGAAACATCACCCGCGCTGGTACCGTGAGGTCCGCAAGACAACGGAAAAGAAAGCTGAATGAGTATTCGCATAATCCCGCAAGATGAGCTGGGTTCGAGCGAGAAACGTACGGCGGATATGATTCCGCCGTTATTGTTCCCTCGGCTCAAGAATTTATACAACCGCCGCGCCGAGCGTCTGCGCGAGCTGGCAGAAAATAATCCGCTGGGTGATTACCTGCGCTTTGCTGCGCTTATCGCCCACGCCCAGGAAGTGGTGCTGTACGACCATCCGCTGGAGATGGATCTGACCGCGCGCATTAAAGAAGCCAGCGCACAGGGCAAGCCCCCGCTGGATATTCACGTTCTGCCGCGTGATAAGCACTGGCAAAAGCTGCTGATGGCGCTGATTGCTGAGCTGAAACCTGAAATGAGCGGCCCGGCGCTGGCAGTGATTGAGAATCTGGAGAAGGCATCAACTCAGGAGCTGGAAGATATGGCCAGCGCACTGTTTGCCTCTGATTTCTCATCCGTCAGCAGCGATAAAGCGCCGTTTATCTGGGCTGCACTGTCGCTCTACTGGGCGCAGATGGCCAATCTGATCCCCGGCAAAGCCCGCGCTGAATACGGCGAGCAACGTCAATATTGCCCGGTTTGTGGTTCTATGCCGGTGTCCAGCATGGTGCAAATTGGCACCACTCAGGGTCTGCGTTACCTGCACTGCAACCTGTGTGAAACCGAATGGCACGTAGTGCGCGTAAAATGCAGCAACTGCGAGCAGAGCGGCAAACTGCATTACTGGTCGCTGGATGACGAACAGGCCGCGATTAAAGCCGAAAGCTGCGATGACTGTGGCACTTACCTGAAGATTCTTTATCAGGAAAAAGAACCGAAAGTTGAAGCCGTGGCAGATGACCTCGCTTCTCTGGTACTGGACGCGCGAATAGAGCAAGAAGGCTATGCCCGCAGTTCCATCAACCCGTTCCTGTTTCCGGGTGAAGGGGAGTAATCTCTGACGTTTTCCGGGTGGCGCTGGTCGCCCGGATTACAGCTCATAGGGTGTGACGACACCATCTCTCGTATTCCGCGTTACCCATTCAAGATCATGCCGCAATTGTCTGTTTGCCTCGTTCTTCCCTCCAACACATCGATAAGGTTATGGGTATGTCACTGATGACAAGCGTATGATTGCCTGATGCGCTGCGCTTATCAGCCCTACCAATAAACTTCAATATATTGAATTTGCATGACTTTGTAGGCCGGATAAGGCGTTCACGCCGCATCCGGCATGAACAACGCGCACGTTGTCAGCAATCTGATTGACATCATTTTTTCCCATTACCATTCCTCGCGCAGCTTACGCTGATATTCGACACCATCTTCCTCACACCCTTGCCAGATGCCAGGAACACTGGTTCTTGCTGTTTGCGATTGATTTATCAGGTATTGATCTACCGCTTCCCTTAATAGGTCCGCACGAGGAAGATTACGCTGCACCTCGAGATCATCAAGTTGCTTAATCACCTCATTCGATAAATCGAGTAAAATTCTGCCCATATCTATACCTGCCAGAGAGTTCATAAATATCTCGCCAATATCATTTTTGAATCTATGGAGAGAAAAGTACCCTTGCCGAATCTTTAAAGAAAGCTCATTTACGCATCATTTTTTATTTTTGCGAGGCGTTTTCCAGATACGATGTAACAGTTGCAGTTATTATAAGTTCAAGTAAAACAGCCTTGTATTAATACCAGAATAAGGGCATCTGTTTTTTTATATTCAAGAATGAAAAATTTTTTTCATTCCTTATGCTCCTTACACTGATCATCAACACCAACTACCTCCCCCTTTTGCCTGCCTCCCTTTGCTTTACGCACCGGAAATTGCTGCCGCTCCAGATATTGCTCAACCGCTTCGCGTAAAATTGCAGATCGTGAAACCTTACGCCAGCCCCGAAGTTTGTTCAGCCGTTTAATTGCCTCTTCTGATAAATGAAGAAAAACCGTATTCATCGCCATTACCACCACCTTACCTATATTACTCATTAATGTATGTGCGAAAATTACGCCGGAAAATCATTTAAAAAAAGCGGATTTTTGCATGTTGTTTTGTTTTTGCGAGGCGTTTTCCAGAAATAATAAGAGTGTTGCAGTTGTTTCATTTATTACTCAAAAATGGTTTAGTTATCGCCCAGGATGAGTTATGGATGCTATGAATATATTATATTCAGGGATGTTTATTTTTTGATTGGATCTTTATTTGCATAATCTGAATGGTGTACCCGAAAAATGTCAGCATCCTAACAGCACCCGGATTTAAGGTGAAATTAATCATCCATCACAGACCGATCAGTACTGCCACCAACCGGTCTTTACTTGTTCATCGTTATAATTTTGTTGGTAACAGTTCGGGAAACAAGGAATTCCTTCCGGAACCCCCCGGTATCATCCGATAGCATTGACGTCAATCATCAGCGCGACGATGAGTTTTTTTAATCGCATCATAGGGTGGCGACGTTCAGCACGATTACGGGTCATAGCAAAACTCCTGGGCAGGCGACCACTATGCCGCTTTCACAGGAGTTCTGAATGCTAGTGCTTTCTGTATGGCATAACCATGCCTCTAACGGTTAAGTGCTTGCAGCACATGTTGCGGATCATTGGCAATCGCTCGCAGCAAAGCCTTTGCAGGCCCGGTCGGTGAACGTCGCCCCTGCTCCCAGTTACGCAACGTGTCTACGCTTACAGAAATAAGATCGGCAAATTTAGATTGTGACAACCCTGAAGCGCGGCGTATTTCTTTGATTTTCATAGCATCAACTTCAAAAGTCCGCGAAGGCTGTCGCGTTCCTTCAATAATTTCATTCATCTGGGCCATGCTGTGAGTCAACCGCTCAAAAAGTGCCTTATCCATTTACCACCTCGTATTTAACAACCGGAGCATTGCTTTTTCCTGGGGAGACAGATCATCTTTAATACCCTTACGATAAATAAGCAGTAATCTGATCTCATAATGTTTAACCTGATGAAAGTAAATAACCCTGACACCAGCACGTTTCCCCTTTCCTCCTGACACCCATCGAACCTTTCTTAACCCACCAGTTTCAGGTATTACCTCACCATAGTCAGGATTCAAGGCCAGGAAAAACTGAAAACGACTGAATTCATCGTCGGTCAGCAGTTTTTGAACATCTTCAGTAAAAATTTCCGTTTCGATGAAGAGCATAATTATACGCCATTGGCTTAGAGTAACAATCCTTTTTGTACGTCATTGACGTACCCTTGAAACCACTAGCTTACTGATAGTGCTCCAGCAAAACCACGTCTCTGCCGGGTTAGTCTTTAGATTTGCGAGGCGCTTTCCAGATTTTTCACGCCCGTGAATTTCCCTGTATCCATCCAGCAAAAACGGGTGTATAAGACTGTACATTCATACAGCAAAATAAGTTCTACTATGGCACTGGAAAAAGGAATTGCAGAGTTAGTCGAAAAGTTTATCGCTGCGGGTCGCCCCTCATCGCGTCAACAAAGTATTGCGCAGCGCAGGGAGGGCTATATCGCCAGCGCTGTCCTTGCGGGTGAGACAGAAACGCGGGTAGATATTCAGACTATCGAACTTGAAGGGATGACCTTACGAATAGTGTCGCCGCTGAATGCCCCGACATTACTCCCGACGATAATTTATTACTACGGTGGCTGTTTTGTTAGCGGCGGGTTCGCAACTCACGACAACCAGCTGCGCCAGTTAGCCTATTACGGGCAATGTCGGGTTATTGCCGTCCAGTATCGGCTGGCACCGGAACATACTTTCCCCGCCGCCCATGATGATGCGCAACGAGGTGCAGAAATAGTCTGGCAACACGCCGAACGACTCGGCGTTGATAAACAACGTATAACTCTTGCCGGTGACAGTGCGGGCGGACATCTGGCGCTGGTAACTGCTTTGCGATTAAAGCGTGCTGGCGAGTGGCAACCGGCACAACTCATCTTAATTTATCCTATGCTTGATGCGACTGCGCATTTCGAAAGCTACATACGCAATGGTCACGATTACATCATCACACGCGACACTTTACTGAGCGGCTTTGAGATGTATCTGCCAGGCATTGAACGCAGGCATCCTGAAGCCAGCCCTCTTTGGCGCGATGATTTCAATGGCTTGCCACCTGTACATATCATTACCGCTGAATACGACCCACTTTGCGATGAAGGTGAAGCGTTGTATCACCGCATGACAGGGCAAGGAGTGCAATGCACCTGCCAACGCTACCTTGGCGTTATCCACGGATTTTTTCAGTTAGGTGGTATCAGCGAGGCCGCGCGATCGGCACTACGGGATGTTGCCTGGAGAGCGGGAAGGTAACTTCGGACCTGGGCCCTGAAAAGGTTTTCAGATTGAAAACCTTTTCAGTCAAGTAAAACGCCCCTACTCTTCTTCGTTCCCGCCCTCTTCATACGGGCCAAATGGCTTCGCGGGCAGAACGATATACGTGCCTTCAAACACTGCACCCGGCGTCTCGTCGCCAAAGATTTCAACTTGCATCTGCACCCGTGCTTTTCGTCCGCGCGCCAGACGGTCGAGATCGCCGCTTAAGGCACCAAGGTCGGCTACCGCATGAGGTTTACCGCTAATCGGCTTGCTGTAGCGGATATGCGCATCCGCCAGAATAATCGTTCCGCCGAGATGGCGTTCGCGCAGCATCAGCCAGATAAGCCCCCAACCGGTGAGCGTTGCCAGTGAGAATAAACTCCCGGCAAACAGCGTATGGTGCGGATTCTGATTACCGGTTTCCGGCATGGTGGTGATAAATTTTTGCCCGGTATATTGTTGAATACGCACGCCCATTTTTTCACTAAGCGGGATATGTTCGTACCACGCCTGTTGCAGCTGCGCGCACCAGTCGCCGCGATGCAAAATATCATCCAGAGTGGCAACGGGTTTAATCATCAAAAAATGGCGAATCGGCGTGGTAGTTGGGGTGGTGATCTCCCCCTGATTAATGAATCCCAGCTTGGCGAAAAACTCCACCGCGTCTTCACGGGCGCTACAGGTCACGCGCTTAACGCCTTCCTGACGCGCCACCGACTCCAGGGTCATCGCCATCAGCGTGCCTAACCCTTTGTCCTGCACGTCCGGGTGAACGGCCATAAAGCGAATGGACGCTTCATTGTCGGCATTAATATACAATCGGCCTACCGCCACCAGATTACCCTGCTCGTCGACGACCATCTGGTGATGCGCCATCGCATCCCACGCGTCGCGTTCCGAACCTTTTGGTTGATGCAGGGGCTTACGCAACATTTCCCAGCGAAACTGATAGTAACGCTCTAATTCTTCTTCTGTTTGTGGAACCCGAAGGTGATACATAGCGATACTCTCTCTTGTTTCCCGTGACAACCCTGGAAGCTGGCTCATACCTGCAACCAGAATGTCACGGGGCCATCATTGACCAGCGATACCTGCATATCCGCAGCGAAGCGTCCTGTTTGCGTGTTCATCTCTTGCTGACGGCAGCGTTCGACGAAATAGTCATATAACGCCTCTGCGCGATCCGGTGATGCACCTTTGGAGAAACTTGGGCGCATCCCCCGTTCGGTATCTGCGGCGAGGGTAAACTGGGAAACCACCAGCACACTGCCGCCCGCCTGTTGCACGTTGAGGTTCATCTTGCCTTCGGCATCGCTAAAGATGCGGTAGCCGAGCACACGCTCGCACAGACGGTTTGCTTTCTGTTCGTCGTCATCCTTTTCGACACCCAATAACACCAAAAGTCCCGCGCCAATTTCGCCCGTCACTTCTCCCTCCACGGTGACGCTGGCACGGGTTACGCGTTGAATTAATGCAATCATGGTTCGTCGTCTTCTTCTTGTTCAGCTGCTTGTTTTAGTTTGCGGTATTCCCCGAGAGTGACAGTAATTTCCGCGCCAAGCAAGACGATACACCATGTCCAGTAGACCCAAACAAAGAGAATGGGGATCACCGCCAGCACGCCGTAAATGAGCTGATATAACGGGAACATGGTGATATAAAGCGCGAAACCTTTCTTTCCTGCTTCGAACAGGAGTGCAGCGACAAACGCGCCGACAATCGCGTCGCGGTTAGGTACGCGGATGGTAGGAACAATGCTGTACAGCAACCAGAAGGAGATCCACGACAACAGCAGCGGAAAAATACGCAGCACGTTGTCGATGACAGTATTGAGATCGCTCGCCCAGCGCAGGGAGAGCAAATAGGAACTGATCGCCAGACTGGCCCCTGCCAGCAGCGGCCCCAGCGTTAAAATCATCCAGTACACGGCAAACGAGTAAATTTTTGGTCGCGCTCGTTTACTGCGCCAGATGGTATTCAACGCGCTATCGATGGAGTACATCAACAATAATGCGGTGACGATCAGCCCGCACGCGCCAACGGCGGTCATCTTGTTGGAATTGGCAACAAATTGTTCGATATACCGCTGAATAACATCGCCAGTAGCAGGCAGAAAGTTGGCAAAAATAAAGTGACGCAACTGAATGCTGACGTCGGAAAACATGGGAAAAGCGGCGAAAAGCGCAAAAACAACGGCAACCAGCGGCACTAATGAGAGCAAAGACACATAGGCAAGGTTACCTGCCAGGGTTGTCATGTTGTCCTCATCAATACGTTGCCAGAGTAGTTTTAGCCAGGCCCATAGTGGACGAGTACGGTGCCTGGCTTTGTCCTGAATGGTTTTTAGCATAACACCTTCGCGAAATAGTCCGGGATGGTGGTTTTATCTTTCACCAGAATACTGGTAATGCCCAGCTGATTGGCTCCTTCTATATTATCGGCGTTATCGTCGAAAAAGACCGTATCGCTGGGTGAAAAACCTTCCGCCTGCAAAACATGCTGGTAAATTCGTGCTTCAGGTTTGCGCATCCCCAGATCTTGCGACAGATAGATATGGTCAGCAGCATCACGAATTTCCGGGTATTCTTCCGGCCAGAAGGTGGTATGCAGGCGGTTGGTATTGGAAAGCACCACCACGCGATGCCCCTGCTCACGCAGTTTATGCATGATGGCGATCACTTCCGGGCGCAGCGCAACAAACACCGCCTGCCAGCCGTGAGAGAACTGCTCGTAGCTTAGCGGTAGAGCCATCTCATGACACAGCGCCTCTGCGAACGCTTCGTCGCTAATTTCCCCACGCTCATGCTGATGAAACGCCTCCCCCATATGAAAACTCTTCTTAAGCGATGCCAACGGAATACGCGTTAAATCGCTCCAGGCTCCCAGCACACGGTTAAAGTCGATATCGACAATCACATTACCTAAATCAAAGATATAGAGCATTTTTGCCTCCTTTCGCGCCACAAGAAATTAACTGTAGCGGGAAAGGATGGGTTTGGCTATGTGGCAAGGTATGAAGCCAGGTTAACGGTCACAAAAATCTACGCGTCTTCCTGGGGAAGAATGATTTCAATTTGGCTGTCTTGTAAGCGTGATTTTAGCGCAGCGGGCGGCAGCTCGTCGGTAAAGAGCGCAGTGACCTGTGCCACGTTACCAATTTCAACCGCCGCCGAAGCATGATACTTAGTGTGATCGGCGACCAGCAGAATATTTCTCGCGTGCGCCATCATCGTTTTCACCACGTTAGCTTCGTTTACATCAAACTCCATCAACGCGCCATCGCTCTCAATCGCCCCAACGCTTGTTACCAGATAATCAGCACGAAAATCAGCCACAAAGGACGCCGCTGAAGGGCCAATGATCCCGCTATTATGAGAGCGCAACGTACCGCCGGGCACCATCACTTCAAAGCGCGGGTTGTGGTAAAGAATATGCGCCACACGCAGGCTGTTGGTGATTATCCGCAAATGATTATGGTTAAGTAACGCCCGGGCAACATGCTCAACAGTCGTACCAATGGTGATAAATATTGTTGAACCATCAGGAATATAGTCTGCCACCGCTTCGGCAATCGCTTTTTTTTCCTCGGTTTGCGAAACCTCACGCTGCTCGAACGCCGTATTAACGACGCTGGAAGCCCGACCCGCGCCACCGTGATGGCGCGTAATCAGGCCTTGCTCGCTTAATTTACGAATATCCCGGCGGACCGTCTGCGTGGAGACATCCAGCAGATTTGCCAGCTCATCAATATTCATATACCCACGCTCGGCGATCAGCATGAGGAGTTGGTCGTGCCGCGGGTTACCGGTTAGTTCGGTAAGGCTCATGAAAATTCCTCGAAAAACCATCACCCTGGCATTTTATACAAAAAGTGACAAAAAAGATCGGGTTTGATCACAGTCAGGGATCCCGGCTCGTCCACCGGGACGTGTGCATTTTAACGCCGCTACACCGCTGGCGAAGCGGACTGACTCCGCTAAATCCCCACTTGTTGCCAGCGCCACCGCCAAAGCGCCGTGAAAAACATCACCCGCACCTGTGGTATCTACCACATCAACTTTGAAGGCCGGTTGATGCTGACGCCCACCATTTTCCAGCCAGTCGCAGCCTGCGCTACCCTGGGTCACATAGACATGACCATTTGTGAGCGTTTGTGCCTGTTTTAGCGCACTGGCCATCTCTTTCACGCCCGTTAAGCGCGCCAGACCCGGTTCTGAAAAGGCCGCGTGATCGCTTAATGCCACCAGCTCACTGATATCCTGCGGCGTAATGTCCCCGTCCAGAACGGTCATCACACCCGCCTGACGGGCCAGGGTGAAGGCTTTTTTAGCGCCGTCGTGCCAGCGTACATCTGCCAGCACAACATCCCACTGAGAGAAATCAATTTCCTCCAACCACTCTGCGTCAGGCAGCAGATCCGGGCTGGGGTAGTTAATGATTATCCGCTCGCCTTTGGTATCCACCATGATGGCGGATTGCGAAGATTTCGCCTGGTTATACCGTTTGGTGTAACGGGTGTTAACGCCCCAGGATTCCAGCTCTGCCAGCAGGCTGTTGCCCGTGTCGTCATCACCTACGCGACCAATAAAATCGACCTGCGCCCCCAGCCTTGCCGCCGCAACCGCTGCCGTCGCCGCTGGCCCGCCACCAACTTCCGTATAATTTCTCGCCACGTATTTACCGCTCTCCGTCGGTAACCCTTCCACGTAATAGATGCGATCCATCACGGTTATACCTACACAAGCAACACGAATCATGGTCATTCCTTAAACATTTTGGGATGCGTTCATTTTAATTTCACCAATTGTTTAAAAAGTGACGGCTGTCAATTTTTTGACGATAAATTACAAATACGATCAAAAACAGACAAGCAAAGCATGTCATAAATGACAAAAAGTGACATCACTGTATTCAGGAGAGGGTTATGGCAGCAATCGCGTTTATCGGTTTAGGACAAATGGGTTCGCCAATGGCGAGCAATTTATTGCAGCAAGGGCATCAACTTCGCGTCTTTGATGTGAACGCCGAAGCTGTGCGGCATCTGGTAGACAAAGGTGCGACTCCCGCCGCCAACCCGGCGCAGGCCGCTAAAGATGCCGAATTTATCATTACCATGTTGCCGAATGGCGATCTGGTGCGCAACGTGTTGTTCGGTGAAAACGGCGTTTGCGAAGGCTTATCTACCGATGCGCTGGTCATTGATATGTCCACCATCCATCCGCTGCAAACCGATAAATTGATTGCCGATATGCAAGCCAAAGGCTTCAGCATGATGGATGTTCCGGTAGGCCGTACTTCTGCAAATGCCATTACCGGTACTCTGTTACTGCTGGCTGGCGGCACCGCTGAACAAGTTGAACGTGCCACACCGATCCTGATGGCGATGGGCAGTGAGTTGATCAACGCTGGCGGTCCGGGCATGGGGATCCGCGTTAAGCTCATCAACAACTACATGAGCATCGCGCTCAATGCGCTTTCGGCAGAAGCCGCCGTTTTGTGCGAAGCCCTGAATCTTCCCTTCGATGTTGCCGTCAAAGTGATGAGCGGTACCGCCGCCGGTAAAGGTCACTTCACCACTTCCTGGCCAAACAAAGTCCTCAGCGGAGATCTTTCTCCCGCCTTCATGATCGATCTTGCCCATAAGGATCTTGGCATCGCCCTTGATGTCGCCAACCAGCTGCATGTGCCAATGCCGCTGGGGGCCGCCTCACGGGAGGTTTATAGCCAGGCGCGCGCAGCGGGTCGCGGTCGCCAGGACTGGTCCGCCATTCTGGAACAGGTCCGTGTCAGTGCCGGGATGACTGCCAAAGTAAAAATGTAACGACTGGATAAAGGAATAAATGAATGAATAAGTACACCATCAACGACATTACGCGCGCATCGGGCGGTTTTGCCATGCTGGCGGTCGATCAGCGCGAAGCCATGCGCATGATGTTTGCCGCGGCTGGGGCACCCGCTCCGGTAGCCGATAGCGTTTTAACTGATTTCAAAGTTAACGCTGCAAAGGCCCTCTCGCCTTATGCCTCGGCGATTCTGGTAGATCAACAATTCTGCTACCGCCAGGTGGTTGAGCAAAACGCGATTGCCAAAAGTTGCGCCATGATTGTCGCCGCCGATGAGTTCATTCCTGGCAACGGTATTCCGGTCGATAGCGTGGTTATTGACCGCAAAATCAATCCGCTACAGATCAAACAAGACGGTGGCAAAGCCTTAAAACTGCTGGTGCTGTGGCGTAGTGATGAAGATGCGCAGCAACGTCTGGATATGGTGAAAGAGTTCAACGAACTGTGCCACTCACACGGTCTGGTAAGCATCATTGAGCCAGTCGTCCGCCCACCGCGTCGTGGCGATAAATTCGATCGCGAACAAGCGATCATCGATGCCGCCAAAGAGCTGGGCGACAGTGGCGCTGACCTCTACAAAGTTGAAATGCCGCTTTATGGCAAAGGTCCGCAACAAGAGCTTCTCTGTGCTTCACAACGTCTGAATGACCATATCAATATGCCATGGGTGATCCTCTCTTCCGGTGTCGACGAAAAACTGTTCCCGCGTGCCGTACGCGTGGCAATGACGGCGGGCGCATCGGGATTCCTGGCAGGCCGTGCAGTCTGGGCATCGGTCGTCGGTTTACCAGACAACGAACTGATGCTGCGTGACGTTTGCGCACCGAAATTACAACAACTTAGCGATATCGTCGACGAAATGATGGCTAAACGCCGCTAAGATGAGGATAAAAGGAATGAAATGGTTTAACACCCTAAGCCACAACCGTTGGCTGGAACAGGAAACCGACCGCATCTTTGATTTTGGTAAAAATTCAGTAGTGCCGACTGGTTTTGGCTGGTTAGGCAATAAAGGGCAAATCAAAGAAGAGATGGGCACCCATCTGTGGATCACCGCTCGTATGTTACACGTTTATTCCGTTGCTGCGGCGATGGGTCGACCTGGCGCTTACTCGTTGGTTGATCACGGTATCAAAGCCATGAACGGCGCACTGCGTGATAAAAAATATGGCGGCTGGTATGCCTGCGTGAATGACGAGGGCGTGGTGGATGCCTCCAAACAGGGCTATCAACACTTCTTTGCTCTGCTGGGTGCCGCCAGCGCCGTCACAACGGGTCACCCGGAAGCGCGCAAGCTGCTCGATTACACCATTGAAATTATCGAGAAATATTTCTGGAGCGAAGAAGAGCAGATGTGCCTGGAATCCTGGGACGAAGCCTTCAGCAAAACCGAAGAGTACCGCGGCGGCAATGCCAATATGCACGCGGTGGAAGCTTTCTTGATTGTTTATGACGTCACTCACGACAAAAAATGGCTGGATCGCGCGATTCGCGTGGCTTCCGTGATTATCCACGACGTCGCCAGAAATAATCATTATCGCGTTAACGAACACTTCGATACCCAGTGGAATCCGCTGCCGGATTACAACAAAGATAACCCGGCGCATCGCTTCCGCGCGTTCGGAGGTACACCAGGCCACTGGATCGAATGGGGCCGTTTAATGCTGCACATCCATGCTGCCCTGGAAGCCCGTTGCGAACAACCACCAGCATGGCTGCTAGAAGATGCCAAAGGTCTGTTTAACGCCACCGTGCGCGATGCCTGGGCACCCGATGGCGCGGACGGGATTGTTTATACCGTTGACTGGGAAGGAAAACCGGTGGTCCGCGAACGTGTACGTTGGCCTATCGTCGAAGCAATGGGTACGGCCTACGCGCTCTACACCGTCACTGGCGATCGCCAGTATGAAACCTGGTATCAAACATGGTGGGAGTACTGCATTAAGTACCTGATGGACTATGAAAATGGTTCCTGGTGGCAGGAGCTGGATGCGGACAATAAGGTCACCACCAAAGTCTGGGACGGCAAACAGGATATTTATCACCTGCTGCATTGCCTGGTGATCCCGCGTATCCCGTTAGCGCCCGGCATGGCTCCAGCGGTTGCAGCGGGTCTGCTGGATATTAATGCGAAATAACTGATCTGAAAATAGGGTGCGGGTTTTCCCCTCACCCTAACCCTCTCCCCAAAGGGGCGAGGGGACCGTCCGGTGCAGTTTTTGGGTTTGACATCAGCCTCACGGGAGGCTGTATGTCGTTAATTAAGGTGCCTTGTATGCAAATCACCAATATGCATTGCAGTGGACAGACCGTTTCACTTGCCGCGGGGGATTATCACGCGACCATTGTGACCGTCGGTGCTGGTCTGGCTGAATTAACCTTTCAGGGTTGTCATTTAGTCATCCCGCACAAACCCGAAGAGATGCCGCTGGCGCATCTGGGTAAAGTGCTTATTCCGTGGCCGAACCGGATCGCCAACGGCTGTTACCGCTATCAGGGGCAGGAATATCAGTTACCCATTAATGAACATAGTTCAAAAGCCGCTATTCACGGGCTGCTTGCCTGGCGAGACTGGCAAATTAGTGAATTAACCGCCACCAGCGTTACCCTGACAGCTTTTCTGCCGCCCAGTTACGGCTATCCGTTTATGCTGGCTTCACAAGTTGTTTATTCGCTCAACGCACACACGGGTCTTTCCGTTGAGATCGCAAGCCAGAATATCGGCACTGTCGCAGCGCCTTATGGCGTGGGTATTCATACTTATTTAACCTGCAACTTAACATCTGTTGATGAATATCTGTTCCAGCTTCCGGCAAACCAGGTTTATGCCGTTGATGAACACGTAAATCCGACAACGCTTCACCACGTTGATGAGCTGGATTTAAATTTCACGCAGGCGAAAACAATAGCCGCGACAAAAATCGACCACACCTTTAAAACCGCTAATGATCTGTGGGAAATAACCATTACCCATCCACAACAGGCGCTTTCGGTTAGCCTTTGTTGCGATCAACCCTGGGTACAAATTTATAGCGGTGAAAAATTACAGCGTCAGGGACTGGCAGTTGAACCTATGAGTTGCCCGCCTAACGCCTTTAATTCAGGTATCGACTTATTATTACTGGAACCAGGAAAACCGCACCGCCTGTTTTTTAACATTTACGGACAGAGAAAATAACTTGTATTGATTAGCAGTCAAAATCATTGAAGAACATTTCACTCGCTAAAGGCAACATTATGTATCTTCAATTTATTAAGTTAAAAACAGCTCAGCTTCTGTAAAGTTTTTATATATCAGTTTTATGAGAATCATTTTACATAAGCCTGTAATAACAGGAAGGCAACAATCTCGTTCTCAACTCTATGGAGATTAGTTATGGATACGCCACGTCCACAGTTATTAGATTTTCAATTTCATCAGAATAACGACAGTTTTACCCTACATTTTCAACAACGTCTTATTTTAACCCATAGCAAAGATAATCCTTGTTTATGGATTGGCTCAGGTATAGCGGATATCGATATGTTCCGCGGTAATTTCAGCATTAAAGATAAACTACAGGAGAAAATTGCGCTTACCGACGCCATCGTCAGCCAGTCACCGGATGGTTGGTTAATTCATTTCAGCCGTGGTTCTGACATTAGCGCCACGCTGAATATCTCTGCCGACGATCAGGGCCGTTTATTGCTGGAACTACAAAACGACAACCTTAACCACAACCGTATCTGGCTGCGCCTTGCCGCTCAACCAGAGGACCATATCTACGGCTGCGGCGAACAGTTTTCCTACTTCGATCTGCGTGGCAAACCGTTCCCGCTATGGACCAGTGAACAAGGCGTTGGTCGCAACAAACAAACCTATGTCACCTGGCAGGCCGACTGCAAAGAAAATGCGGGCGGCGACTATTACTGGACTTTCTTCCCACAGCCTACGTTTGTCAGCACGCAGAAGTATTACTGCCATGTTGATAACAGTTGCTATATGAACTTCGACTTTAGTGCCCCGGAATACCATGAACTGGCGCTGTGGGAAGACAAAGCAACGCTGCGTTTTGAATGTGCTGACACATACATTTCCCTGCTGGAAAAATTAACCGCCCTGCTGGGACGCCAGCCAGAACTGCCCGACTGGATTTATGACGGAGTAACGCTCGGCATTCAGGGCGGGACGGAAGTGTGCCAGAAGAAACTGGACACCATGCGTAACGCGGGCGTGAAGGTCAACGGCATCTGGGCGCAGGACTGGTCCGGTATTCGTATGACCTCTTTTGGCAAACGCGTGATGTGGAACTGGAAGTGGAACAGCGAAAACTACCCGCAACTGGATTCACGCATTAAGCAGTGGAATCAGGAGGGCGTGCAGTTCCTGGCCTATATCAACCCGTATGTTGCCAGCGATAAAGATCTCTGCGAAGAAGCGGCACAACACGGCTATCTGGCAAAAGATGCCTCTGGCGGTGACTATCTGGTGGAGTTTGGCGAGTTTTACGGCGGCGTTGTCGATCTCACTAATCCAGAAGCCTACGCCTGGTTCAAGGAAGCGATCAAAAAGAACATGATTGAACTCGGCTGCGGCGGCTGGATGGCTGACTTCGGCGAGTATCTGCCCACCGACACGTACCTGCATAACGGCGTCAGTGCCGAAATTATGCATAACGCCTGGCCTGCGCTGTGGGCGAAGTGTAACTACGAAGCCCTTGAAGAAACGGGCAAGCTCGGCGAGATCCTTTTCTTTATGCGCGCCGGTTCTACCGGTAGCCAGAAATACTCCACCATGATGTGGGCGGGCGACCAGAACGTCGACTGGAGTCTCGACGATGGCCTGGCGTCGGTTGTCCCGGCGGCGCTGTCGCTGGCAATGACCGGACATGGCCTGCACCACAGCGACATTGGCGGTTACACCACCCTGTTTGAGATGAAGCGCAGCAAAGAGCTGCTGCTGCGCTGGTGCGATTTCAGCGCCTTCACGCCGATGATGCGCACCCACGAAGGTAACCGTCCTGGCGACAACTGGCAGTTTGACGGCGACGCAGAAACTATCGCCCATTTTGCCCGTATGACCTCCGTCTTCACCACCCTGAAACCTTACCTGAAAGAGGCTGTCGCGCTGAATGCGAAGTCCGGCCTGCCGGTTATGCGCCCGCTGTTCCTGCATTACGAAGACGATGCGCACACTTACACCCTGAAATATCAGTACCTGTTAGGTCGCGACATTCTGGTCGCTCCGGTGCATGAAGAAGGCCGTAGCGACTGGACGCTCTATCTGCCGGAGGATAACTGGGTCCACGCCTGGACGGGTGAAGCGTTCCGGGGCGGGGAAGTTACCGTTAATGCGCCCATCGGCAAGCCGCCGGTCTTTTATCGCGCCGATAGCGAATGGGCGGCACTGTTCGCGTCGTTAAAAAGCATCTAATCACATCCGCCCGTGGGGAAACTCATGGGCAAAGGGAGAACATCGATGAGTCACATCACAACGGAAGATCCAGCAACTTTACGCCTGCCCTTTAAAGAGAAACTCTCTTACGGTATTGGCGACCTGGCCTCTAACATCCTGCTGGATATCGGTACGCTTTATCTTTTGAAGTTTTATACCGACGTTCTGGGGCTGCCAGGCACCTATGGCGGCATTATCTTTTTGATTTCAAAATTCTTTACTGCGTTTACCGATATGGGTACCGGCATTATGTTGGATTCCCGACGCAAGATCGGTCCAAAAGGTAAGTTCCGTCCTTTTATTCTGTATGCGTCATTCCCGGTCACCTTACTGGCGATCGCCAACTTTGTCGGCACACCGTTTGATGTCACCGGTAAAACGGTGATGGCCACTATTCTGTTTATGCTTTACGGACTGTTTTTCAGCATGATGAACTGCTCCTACGGCGCAATGGTCCCGGCAATCACCAAAAACCCCAACGAACGCGCCTCACTGGCGGCATGGCGTCAGGGCGGCGCTACGCTGGGCCTGCTGCTGTGCACGGTGGGATTCGTGCCAGTTATGAATCTTATCGAAGGTAATCAGAAACTTGGCTATATCTTCGCCGCCACGCTGTTTTCACTGTTCGGCCTGCTGTTTATGTGGATCTGCTACTCAGGCGTGAAAGAGCGTTATGTCGAAACCCAACCAACCAATCCGGCGCAAAAGCCTGGCCTGTTGCAATCTTTCCGCGCAATTGCCGGTAACCGCCCACTGTTCATTCTGTGTATTGCCAACCTCTGCACCTTAGGGGCGTTTAACGTCAAGCTCGCCATTCAGGTCTATTACACCCAGTACGTACTTAACGATCCCATCCTGTTGTCGTATATGGGATTTTTCAGCATGGGCTGTATTTTCATCGGCGTGTTCCTGATGCCTGGCGCAGTCAGACGTTTTGGTAAGAAGAAGGTCTATATCGGCGGCCTGCTGATTTGGGTGCTGGGCGATCTGCTCAACTATTTCTTCGGCGGCGGCTCGGTCAGCTTTGTGGCGTTCTCCTGCCTGGCGTTCTTCGGCTCAGCGTTTGTTAACAGCCTGAACTGGGCGCTGGTTTCCGACACCGTCGAGTACGGCGAGTGGCGCACCGGCGTGCGTTCGGAAGGCACGGTCTACACCGGCTTCACCTTCTTTCGCAAAGTGTCTCAGGCGCTGGCTGGTTTCTTCCCCGGCTGGATGCTGACGCAAATTGGCTATGTGCCGAACGTCGCACAGGCTGACCACACCATTGAAGGGTTACGCCAGTTGATCTTCATCTACCCAAGCGCACTGGCGGTAGTCACCATTGTGGCGATGGGTTGCTTCTACAGCCTGAACGAGAAGATGTATGTCCGCATTGTGGAAGAGATAGAAGCCCGTAAACGCACGGCGTAATAATAATAAACGACGCCCTGCGGGGCGTTATAAGGAGTGATTATGTCTGACCATAATCCACTGACATTAAAACTGAATCTGCGGGAAAAAATCGCCTATGGTATGGGCGACGTCGGTTCGAATTTAATGCTCTGCATCGGTACTCTGTATCTCCTCAAATTTTATACCGATGAATTAGGGATGCCTGCTTACTATGGCGGGATTATCTTTCTGGTGGCGAAGTTTTTTACCGCGTTTACCGATATGCTCACCGGATTTTTACTCGACTCGCGGAAAAATATTGGGCCTAAAGGCAAATTTCGTCCCTTTATTTTATATGCAGCAGTTCCGGCGGCGTTAATTGCAACGCTCCAGTTTATCGCCACCACCTTTTGTTTGCCGGTTAAAACGACGATTGCCACCGCGCTGTTTATGATGTTTGGACTTTCATACAGTCTGATGAACTGCTCGTATGGTGCGATGATCCCGGCAATTACCAAAAACCCGAATGAGCGCGCGCAGCTCGCGGCTTACCGCCAGGGTGGTGCAACCATAGGGCTATTGATTTGTACCGTGGCGTTTATTCCGTTGCAGTCGCTTTTTTCTGACTCAACCGTCGGTTATGCCTGTGCGGCACTTATGTTCTCCATTGGCGGCTTTATTTTTATGATGCTGTGCTACAGAGGCGTCAAAGAGCATTATGTGGACACAGCGCCAACCGGACATAAAGCCAGTATTCTCAAATCTTTTTGCGCGATATTTCGTAATCCACCATTGCTGGTTTTATGCATTGCTAACCTGTGTACTCTGGCGGCATTTAATATCAAACTGGCGATTCAGGTCTATTACACCCAGTATGTGCTGAATGATATTAATTTATTGTCGTGGATGGGATTCTTCAGTATGGGATGCATCCTCGTCGGCGTATTACTGGTGCCAGTAACTGTAAAATGTTTTGGTAAAAAACAGGTTTATTTAGCTGGCATGGTGCTATGGGCGGTGGGTGATATACTGAATTATTTCTGGGGAAGTAACTCTTTCACTTTCGTCATGTTCTCTTGTGTCGCCTTTTTTGGCACGGCCTTTGTAAACAGCCTGAACTGGGCACTGGTACCAGATACCGTAGATTACGGTGAATGGAAAACCGGTATTCGTGCCGAAGGTTCTGTTTATACCGGTTATACCTTCTTTCGTAAAATTTCTGCCGCACTTGCTGGCTTCTTGCCAGGCATTATGCTGACGCAAATTGGTTATGTTCCCAACATCGCGCAAAGCGATGCGACATTACAGGGTTTGCGTCAGCTCATTTTTATCTGGCCTTGTGCACTGGCAATTATTGCTGCATTGACGATGGGATTCTTTTACACACTCAATGAAAAACGGTTTGCATTGATTATTGAGGAAATCAACCAACGCAAAAATAAAGAGATGGCGACAGAAGAAAAAACGGCTTCCGTAACGTTATAAATGTCAATAGCCGCTATTTCCATCCTGGTGGGTGGCGGCCTCCCTACGTTTAAAAAATGGACTTATTATGAAAAAGATTAATGCAATAATTTTATTATCTTCTCTGACCTCTGCCTCGGTATTTGCTGGCGCATACGTCGAAAACAGGGAGGCATATAATCTTGCCTCCGATCAGGGCGAGGTTATGCTACGTGTGGGTTATAACTTCGATATGGGCGCGGGTATTATGTTAACCAATACCTACACCTTTCAGCGAGAAGATGAACTAAAACATGGCTATAATGAAATTGAAGGTTGGTATCCTTTATTCAAACCAACCGATAAATTAACCATCCAGCCCGGTGGCCTAATTAATGATAAGAGTATCGGTTCGGGTGGTGCAGTGTATCTGGACGTCAACTATAAATTTGTACCATGGTTTAATCTGACAGTACGAAATCGCTATAACCATAATAACTATAGTTCAACAGATTTGAGCGGGGAACTGGATAATAATGACACCTATGAAATTGGCACCTACTGGAATTTTAAAATCACCGATAAATTTTCCTATACATTTGAGCCACATTACTTCATGCGAGTGAATGACTTTAATAGTAGCAACGGGAAAGATCATCATTGGGAAATCACTAACACCTTCCGTTACCGTATTAATGAAAACTGGCTCCCTTATTTCGAATTGCGCTGGTTAGACCGCAACGTCGAACCGTACCACCGCGAGCAAAACCAGATCCGTATCGGGACGAAGTATTTCTTCTGATGTGAAACTGCCGGATGCGGCGTAAACGCCTTATCCGGCCTACGGTTGATACGGTTTTCATTGGCCGGATTAAGCACATCCGGCCATTAATTAAGCTTCAGCCGCCAGCATCTCTTTCTTACGTTGGCTAATACGCTTAACCAGCATTACGGAAACCACCGCACCACTGAATGCGAAGCAGGCCATAATGCCAAACACGATTTTGTAGCCAATAATCCCCGGATTTAAATCCAGAATGTAGCCATACAGACTGAAGCAGAACATCGCCGGAGCGTAACCAATAAAGCTACCCAACGCCATCGCCGCACCTGTTTTATTTTCAGCAATTTTTGCTTCGCCGATAGGTGCAAAAAATACGGCTCGCTGTGTAAAGACTATCGCGCCAAAGCCCAGCGTACATACCATCCCTAAATAGACCGGCATACTTTCGTGCGGCAGCATAATCAACAGTACGAGCGCAGCGGTACTGATGATAAAGGTGTAGCATAGATATTTACTCGGCGATTTCAGGATCTTATCTGAAATCATGCCGCCAATCGGTCCACCAATCATTTTCAGACAGTATTGGTTAATGATGCCGTAAGCCCCCACCAGCGCAACGGGCAATAGATAGATGTTTTTCAGGAATGGAATGAAGAATGTCAGGCCACAGTAAACCGCGTAAACGAAGAAGACGTTAAAAGCGATAAGCCAGATGGTTTTGTCTCTCAGCACCGAGGTCATACTGGTGTTTTGCGATGCTCCGTCTTCTTTTTTCACCTCAACGGACGGTGCCTCTTCTTTGTCATTCAGGACAAAGAAAATAATAATGCCTACGGCAATCACAATAAGGGAATAGAACCAGATGCCTGCTTTAAAACCCAATAAGCCACTGCCAAACCAGGTAAATACTGCCAACGCAGAAAATGCCACCACGGTATCGACAATGCCACGCCCTGTTTCGAAGAAGCCAAACAACCGACCTTGTTGTTCGCTATTGCCCAATCGACTTACCGACTTGAGCAAGACCGGCCAGTTCATCATGTCGCAAGTAACGCCAAATAGCGCCCAGACAAAGAGGATGCCCCAATACCCCGGCATTGTCGTCAAATAAACACCCAGTAATCCTGTCGCAATGAGTGAGAATGACATGGTGTATCTGCGCGGTAGTTTATCGGCAAAATAAATAGACAGAAAAAAACCCACTGTCGTGACAAATGAGTTTACCGACATAGCATTACCAATTTGACCATTGGTCAAATGGAAATATTCCTGCATCGGGATATAAAACGCATCTTTCAGCGACGGTAATTTATAAATTGTACCGCCACACAATGTTAATAGACTAAATAACGCCCATTTCTTTTTCGTGAGCATAACATCCCCTAAGCGATTTTTAAAATCACTGTTTTAAAGGCAATAAGATACCGATCATTCATATGGAATGGTTTTATTAACTGCGTATGAGTTAAAACTTATTAGTGGTTCAGAAGATGGTTTGCCTCTTGTTTGATTTGTTGTAGTACATTACGCACATGATTTATCTGATTAATTGCATCTTCTTTTTCTTTACGTAACCGCGCATCCAGTAAATGATTTTCTGGCAATGGTGTTTCACTCATCTGGCGATAAGGGATCCACGGATTATCATCTTCGTCTTCAAAGCGGAACGCCGGCGCATAGTAATCAACCTCTTCTTCCAGGCCATATGCCGTCACCTGCGGCTCATCATCACCCAGGCATATAAGGTGCGTTAATAACGCTTTGAACGGCATATCACCCTGACCTGAAATACAGGCTTTATGACCCAGGCCACCCGGTTCTTTAACGATCAAGGCATCTTTGATATGGACCTGGGTAATATGCGGCGCCATCGTTTTTAAAGCGTCGATGGGATGCTCATTTGCATTGATCATGTTCGCAAAATCAAACAGTAAGGAAAGAGATTCCATCTCACTTTCTTTGACCAGCGACACCAGCTCATGGCTTTTTAAATCTTCATGCTGTTCGATCGTAAAAGTCAGGCCGCTGTCCTGATACGTTTCCCGTACATAGGCAATGTCGTTAGCGATGATCGATAATACGTCGCGCAAATTACCTTCATAACGTGGATAAAAACGTACGGACGATGCCCCAGTTTTCAACGCAATGGCGACGGCTTCGTCAATAGATGCCTTATCTGAGGCGCTGGTTTCAATATGAATATCAAGGTTCAGACGGCGGGCTTTATCTCCAAAGGCAGAGAGTTCTTTATCGTCCATATTACCAAGAGAAAAACGCTCGCCATCCAGAACATGGATTTTGACGCCACGTAGATTATTTTCACTTGCGATATCAAGTAAATCAGCAGGCAACACTCTTTCCAGCCGCATATTTAAATGAAAGGCATAAGCATGTAAATAAAGAGGAAGAGTGTCGACACGTTGTAGAATCTTTCTTGCGTTATTTATTGTCACCATAAAACACCTACAGATTAATGATGAGGTCTACGGCCTCAAATCGCCAATATTCAATATCTATCTGGACAATATTGCCTTGCTGGTCGGCGCGATGCTTTTCAATTAAGATCGCTGGCATACCCGCAGAACCGCCAAGATACTTGCTGATATCGCCCGGCATTCTGACGGGTTTGAAAATCAATTTTTTTACTACCGTCTCTTTTTGGTAGCACTTTTCCCAGACTGCAGAAAATGAGTGGTTTTCAAGTTGTTCAATAAAACCCGGAGCAACTTCAGGATTAATATATGTTTCGTGATAGAAAACTTTATGTCCTTCCAGCGCCCCCCAGCCGGTGATGCGATAGAGTTCAGTTGATGGTGTCACTGCAATCAGTGGCGCGAGCGTCTCGGGAATATCGCTGGTACGGTTTTTCTCGGTAAACCCCCAGGAAGGCTCTCGTCCTTGCTCAATTGCGGCCCGCTGAAAGCTCGCCGACAACTCCGGACTGTAATTAAATCGCGGCTGGGTCACGAACCACCCCTTACGATCCTTACGGAAGATTTTGGATTCTGCCTCGAGGTTCAACAACGCCTGGCGCAGCGTCATACGTTTAATGCCCAGCAGTTCTCCCAGCTCTCTTTCTGAAGGGAGTTTTCCACCCGGCGTGGTGATGCCATCTTTTAACCACCGATCCAGTTTCTCTTTTGCATTTTCTACGGTGGATTGATTTCCCGTCATTGTTTAATCCTTTTGGTTTAAACCAGATGAGGCATCTTACGCTTACGCCAAAAAAGAAAGCAATTAACGGCGTATGACTTTGCAGATAATTGTGACAAAGCTCTCTATTGACGTAATCCCAGACTTATAAGGGAGATACTCGCATTGGTGTGCGCTCACGACAGGTAAAAAAAAACCTGCCAGCGATGGCAGGTTTTTTATAACTAAAAAACGAAATTAATCGTCTTTCGGTGCGCGGTTGGCGCGGCGACGATCGTTTTCCGTCAGGTGACGTTTACGAATACGGATAGAGGTCGGAGTCACTTCTACCAGTTCGTCATCATCGATGAACTCCAGAGCTTGTTCCAGAGTCATGCGGATAGGCGGAACCAGAACAACGGCTTCGTCAGTACCGGAAGCACGCATGTTGGTCAGTTTCTTACCGGTCAGGCAGTTTACAGTCAGGTCGTTAGAGCGGCTATGAATACCGATAATCTGACCTTCGTAAACTTCTGCACCGTGACCGAGGAACAGCTTACCGCGATCCTGCAGACCGAACAGCGCGAACGCGACCGCTTTACCCTGACCGTTAGAGATCAGTACGCCGTTCTGACGCTGACCCACTTCACCCGGACGTACGTCGTCGTAGTGGCTGAAGGTGGAGTACAGCAGACCAGTACCGGAAGTCATGGTCATGAACTCAGAACGGAAGCCAATCAGACCACGGCTTGGGATCACGTAGTCGAGACGTACGCGGCCTTTACCGTCTGGATTCATGTTTTTCAGGTCGCCTTTACGTTCGCCCAGCGCCTGCATTACAGAACCCTGATGCTGTTCTTCAACGTCCAGAGTCACGTTTTCATATGGCTCTTGTTTACGACCGTCGATTTCACGGAAGATAACTTTCGGACGGGATACCGCCAGTTCGAAACCTTCACGACGCATGTTTTCGATCAGAACAGACAGGTGTAGTTCGCCACGACCAGAAACGCGGAACGCATCAGCGTCTTCGGTTTCTTCTACGCGCAGCGCAACGTTGTGTACCAGTTCTTTGTTCAGACGATCCAGGATCTGACGAGACGTTACGAACTTACCTTCTTTACCGCAGAACGGCGAGGTGTTAACGCAGAAGAACATAGAAACGGTCGGCTCATCAACGGAGAGTGCCGGCAGCGCTTCAACGTTTTGCGTGTCGCAAACGGTGTCAGAAATGTTCAGTTCGCCAAGGCCCGTGATCGCAACGATATCGCCAGCTTCCGCCAGGTCGGTTTCGATACGTTCCAGACCGAGGTGGCCCAGCACTTTACCGACTTTCGCGTTGCGGGTTTTGCCTTCGCTATCGATGATAGTGACCTGCTGGTTCGGCTTCACTTTACCGCGCTTGATGCGGCCAATGCCGATAACGCCAACATAGCTGTTGTAATCGAGCTGAGAAATCTGCATCTGGAACGGACCGTCAAGGTCAACGTCCGGCGCAGGAACGTGGTCAACAATCGCCTGGTACAGCGGGGTCATGTCTTCCGCCATATCTTCGTGGTCCAGACCCGCGATACCGTTCAGCGCAGAAGCGTAAACGATCGGGAAGTCCAGCTGCTCGTCGGTCGCGTCGAGGTTAACGAACAGATCGAATACCTGATCCACAACCCAATCAGGACGCGCGCCAGGGCGGTCAACTTTGTTGATAACAACAATCGGCTTCAGGCCGTAAGCAAACGCTTTTTTGGTTACGAAGCGCGTTTGCGGCATCGGGCCGTCAAATGCGTCAACCACCAGCAGCACTGAGTCTACCATGGACATTACACGTTCAACTTCACCACCGAAGTCGGCGTGCCCCGGGGTATCAACGATGTTGATACGGTAATCATTCCATTTGATAGCGGTGTTTTTCGCGAGGATGGTAATCCCACGCTCTTTCTCCAAATCGTTGGAGTCCATCACGCGCTCTTGGGTTTCGGCACGAGAGTCGAACGTACCGGATTGTTGGAGCAGCTTGTCTACCAGGGTGGTTTTACCATGGTCTACGTGCGCGATGATGGCGATATTACGCAATTTTTCGATCACAACTTTGCCTCAGGCATTAGAAATAGCGCGTTATTGTACACGGATTAATCGCACTACAAAACAGGATCACAAACATCCTCCGCAAACAAGTATTGCAGAGTCCCTTTGTGATCGCTTTCACGGAGCATAAAAAGGGTTATCCAAAGGTCATTGCACCAACATGGTGCTTAATGTTTCCATTGAAGCACTATATTGGTGCAACATTCACATCGTGGTGCAGCCCTTTTGCACGATGGTGCGCATGATAACGCCTTTTAGGGGCAATTTAAAAGTTGGCACAGATTTCGCTTTATCTTTTTTACGGCGACACGGCCAAAATAATTGCAGATTTCGTTACCACGACGACCATGACCAATCCAGGAGAGTTAAAGTATGTCCGCTGAACACGTACTGACGATGCTGAACGAGCACGAAGTGAAGTTTGTTGATTTGCGCTTCACCGATACTAAAGGTAAAGAACAGCACGTCACTATCCCTGCTCATCAGGTGAATGCTGAATTCTTCGAAGAAGGCAAAATGTTTGACGGCTCCTCGATTGGCGGCTGGAAAGGCATTAACGAGTCCGACATGGTGCTGATGCCAGACGCATCCACCGCAGTGATTGACCCGTTCTTCGCCGACTCCACCCTGATTATCCGTTGCGACATCCTTGAACCTGGCACCCTGCAAGGCTATGACCGTGACCCGCGCTCCATTGCGAAGCGCGCCGAAGATTACCTGCGTTCCACTGGCATTGCCGACACCGTACTGTTCGGGCCAGAACCTGAATTCTTCCTGTTCGATGACATCCGTTTCGGATCATCTATCTCCGGTTCCCACGTTGCTATCGACGATATCGAAGGCGCATGGAACTCCTCCACCCAATACGAAGGTGGTAACAAAGGTCACCGTCCGGCAGTGAAAGGCGGTTACTTCCCGGTTCCACCGGTAGACTCGGCTCAGGATATTCGTTCTGAAATGTGTCTGGTGATGGAACAGATGGGTCTGGTGGTTGAAGCCCATCACCACGAAGTAGCGACTGCTGGTCAGAACGAAGTGGCTACCCGCTTCAATACCATGACCAAAAAAGCTGACGAAATTCAGATCTACAAATATGTTGTGCACAACGTAGCGCACCGCTTCGGTAAAACCGCGACCTTTATGCCAAAACCGATGTTCGGTGATAACGGCTCCGGTATGCACTGCCACATGTCTCTGTCTAAAAACGGCGTTAACCTGTTCGCAGGCGACAAATACGCAGGTCTGTCTGAGCAGGCGCTGTACTACATTGGCGGCGTAATCAAACACGCTAAAGCGATTAACGCCCTGGCAAACCCGACCACCAACTCTTATAAGCGTCTGGTCCCGGGCTATGAAGCACCGGTAATGCTGGCTTACTCTGCGCGTAACCGTTCTGCGTCTATCCGTATTCCGGTGGTTTCTTCTCCGAAAGCACGTCGTATCGAAGTACGTTTCCCGGATCCGGCAGCTAACCCGTACCTGTGCTTTGCTGCCCTGCTGATGGCCGGTCTTGATGGTATCAAGAACAAGATCCATCCGGGCGAAGCCATGGACAAAAACCTGTATGACCTGCCGCCAGAAGAAGCGAAAGAGATCCCACAGGTTGCAGGCTCTCTGGAAGAAGCACTGAACGAACTGGATCTGGACCGCGAGTTCCTGAAAGCCGGTGGCGTGTTCACTGACGAAGCAATTGATGCGTACATCGCTCTGCGTCGCGAAGAAGATGACCGCGTGCGTATGACTCCGCATCCGGTAGAGTTTGAGCTGTACTACAGCGTCTAATAGTTGAAGTTGTACTACCCGGCGCAACAACGCCGGAGGTTCAAACCAGGCCCATCTGGCGTAATTGTTGCAGCCAGTTTGAACACGGACAGCGCGCAGAACCCGGAGCGTACACTGGTACGTGAGGAGTTCGAGCACTGCCCAGGTTCAAAATGGCAAATAAAATAGCCTGATGGGACTGGTTTTTAGTTGCCGTGGAAATTTCAGCCCATCTCTGCATGGGCTTTTTTCTCCGTCAATTCTCTGATGCTTCGCGCTTTTTATCCGTAAAAAGCTATAATGCACTAAAATGGTGCAACCTGTTCAGGAGACTGCTTTATGGCAACAGGCACGCAGCCCGATGCTGGGCAGATCCTCAACTCGCTGATTAACAGTATTTTGTTAATCGATGACAACCTGGCGATCCATTACGCCAACCCTGCCGCGCAACAACTGCTCGCCCAAAGCTCCCGCAAATTGTTTGGTACACCGTTACCGGAACTGTTGAGCTACTTCTCATTAAATATCGAGCTGATGCAAGAAAGTCTGGAGGCGGGGCAAGGTTTTACCGATAACGAAGTGACGCTGGTCATCGACGGGCGCTCGCATATCCTTTCTGTGACGGCCCAGCGTATGCCGGACGGCATGATCCTGCTGGAGATGGCTCCGATGGATAACCAGCGCCGCTTAAGTCAGGAACAGCTACAGCACGCCCAGCAGGTTGCTGCCCGTGATTTAGTGCGCGGCCTGGCACATGAGATTAAAAATCCGCTTGGCGGTTTACGTGGCGCGGCGCAGCTGCTCAGCAAAGCGTTACCTGACCCATCACTACTCGAATATACCAAAGTGATTATCGAACAGGCGGACCGGCTGCGAAATCTGGTCGACCGTCTGTTGGGGCCGCAGCTGCCCGGTACGCGCGTTACCGAAAGTATTCACAAAGTGGCTGAACGCGTGGTAACGCTGGTGTCGATGGAACTGCCGGACAACGTGCGGTTGATTCGTGATTACGATCCCAGCCTGCCGGAACTGGCGCACGACCCGGATCAAATTGAACAGGTCTTGCTGAATATTGTGCGCAATGCGCTACAGGCGCTGGGGCCGGAAGGCGGTGAAATCATTCTGCGTACCCGCACCGCGTTTCAACTGACCTTACACGGCGAGCGCTACCGGCTGGCGGCGCGGATTGATGTGGAAGATAACGGGCCGGGCATTCCGCCTCATTTGCAGGATACGCTGTTTTACCCGATGGTCAGCGGCCGCGAAGGTGGCACCGGGCTTGGCTTATCCATCGCTCGTAATTTGATTGATCAGCATTCAGGCAAAATTGAATTTACCAGTTGGCCAGGGCATACCGAGTTCTCGGTTTACCTGCCTATCAGGAAATAAAGGTGACGTTTATGCAACGAGGGATAGTCTGGGTAGTCGATGACGATAGTTCCATCCGTTGGGTGCTTGAACGTGCGCTCGCTGGGGCAGGTTTAACCTGTACGACGTTTGAGAACGGCGCAGAAGTGCTGGAGGCGCTGGCGAGCAAAACGCCGGATGTGCTGCTTTCAGATATCCGTATGCCGGGAATGGACGGGCTGGCGCTGCTCAAGCAGATTAAACAGCGCCATCCAATGCTTCCGGTCATCATTATGACCGCACATTCCGATCTGGATGCTGCCGTCAGCGCCTATCAACAAGGGGCGTTTGATTATCTGCCCAAACCGTTTGATATCGACGAAGCAGTGGCGCTGGTTGAGCGCGCTATCAGTCATTACCAGGAACAGCAGCAGCCGCGTAATGTTCAGCTTAACGGCCCAACGACCGATATCATCGGCGAAGCGCCAGCCATGCAGGACGTGTTCCGTATTATCGGTCGGCTTTCGCGTTCTTCTATTAGCGTGCTGATTAACGGCGAATCCGGCACCGGTAAAGAACTGGTCGCTCATGCCCTGCATCGCCACAGTCCGCGCGCCAAAGCGCCGTTTATCGCGCTGAATATGGCAGCTATCCCAAAAGATTTGATCGAATCAGAACTGTTTGGCCACGAGAAAGGCGCGTTTACTGGCGCGAATACCATTCGTCAGGGGCGTTTTGAACAGGCCGATGGCGGTACATTATTCCTCGACGAAATTGGTGATATGCCGCTGGATGTGCAGACGCGTTTGCTGCGCGTGCTGGCAGACGGTCAGTTTTACCGCGTTGGCGGCTATGCGCCGGTGAAAGTGGATGTGCGGATTATCGCTGCCACTCACCAGAATCTCGAACAGCGAGTGCAGGAAGGTAAGTTCCGTGAGGATCTGTTCCACCGCCTGAACGTTATCCGCGTTCATCTGCCGCCGCTGCGCGAACGTCGGGAAGATATTCCCCGTCTGGCGCGCCATTTTTTACAGGTTGCCGCGCGCGAACTGGGCGTAGAAGCGAAGTTACTGCATCCGGAAACCGAAGCTGCTCTGACGCGTCTGGCGTGGCCAGGCAACGTGCGCCAGCTGGAAAACACCTGCCGCTGGCTAACGGTGATGGCCGCCGGGCAGGAAGTGTTGATTCAGGATTTGCCCGGCGAACTGTTTGAATCAACGGTTGCGGAGAGTACTTCGCAAATGCAACCGGACAGCTGGGCGACGCTTCTTGCGCAGTGGGCAGACAGAGCGCTGCGTTCCGGTCATCAAAATCTGCTTTCCGAAGCGCAGCCAGAGCTGGAGCGGACGTTACTGACGACCGCGTTGCGACATACGCAGGGGCATAAACAGGAAGCGGCGCGGCTACTCGGCTGGGGCCGCAACACCCTGACGCGTAAGTTAAAAGAGCTGGGGATGGAGTGATTCACAGCTTGTGTGTAAAGATTGATTATTGAGCGCAAATTGCTGGTATTTTACGCTTTACTGTTCCGATAAGTTCAGTATGATCTTGCCCGGAAAACGGGGAGAGTCATTATGCTGGAATCAATAATTAATCTGGTATCGAGTGGCGCAGTTGACAGCCACACACCGCAAACTGCCGTTGCTGCCGTGCTGTGTGCCGCAATGATTGGGCTGTTTAGTTGAGTTTCAGATTGCTGATGAAGTGCTCTTTGTTCATGCCGGATGCGGCGTGAACGCCTTATCCGGCCTACAAAAGCAATATTTTCAACAGGTTTTGTAGGCCTGATAAGCGTAGCGCATCAGGCAATCTTGTTCTCAGCACATTGATGGCGCTTTCGTTTTCTACTTTGTAAACGAAGCGCCATTCACTATTTAAATCACCCGTGAGAACTGCTGCATCCGCGCTTTCTGGCGCAGATAGGTATCAAAGCACATGCAAATGTTGCGGATCAGCAAGCGACCTTTCGCCGTCACCTGTATTCCCTTCTCATCCACATCCACCAGCCCATCTTTTGCTAACGGGGCGAGCAGCTTGAGATCTTCCGCAAAGTAATCAGCGAAGTGCAAATCCCACTGTTTCTCAATAGGGGCGTAATCCAGACGGAAGTTGCAGATGAGCGACTTAATCACATCGCGGCGAATACAGTCATCACGCGTTAGCGCAATACCACGCCACAGCGCATTGCCTTGTTCATCCACTTGCTGATAGTACTGCTTCAACTCTTTCTGGTTCTGCGCGTAGCAGTCGCCAATCATGCTGATGGCGGAAACGCCCATCCCCAGCAGATCGGTATCGCCCTGAGTGGTGTAGCCCTGGAAGTTACGATGCAGCACGCCTTCACGCTGGGCCACCGCCAGCTCGTCATCCGGACGGGCAAAGTGATCCATACCGATAAACTGATAGCCCGATTGCGTCAGGAAGGCGATGGTTTCCTGCAGGATATCGAGTTTTTGCTGCGGACTCGGCAGGTCAGCATCTTTGATTTTGCGCTGAGCAGCAAAAATGGTCGGCAGATGCGCGTAGTTAAAGACACTCAGACGATCGGGGTTCAGCTCCGCCACACGTTTCAGGGTAAAGGCGAAACTCTCCGGCGTCTGTTTCGGCAGGCCGTAAATCAGGTCGATGTTGGTGGAGGTAAAACCAATCTCACGCGCATGGTTAAGCAGTGCAAAGATGAACTCTTCATCCTGCTCGCGGTTAACCAGACGTTGCACTTCTTTGTTGAAGTCCTGCACGCCCATGCTCAGGCGATTAAAGCCTTCGGCGCGTAAATGATCGAGTACATCCAGTTCGATTTCCCGCGGATCGACTTCGATCGAAATCTCCGCATCGGCATTGAACTGGAAGTTTTCGCGCAGCAGCTTCATCAGGCGGCTGATTTGCGCTTTATTCAGATACGTCGGCGTTCCGCCGCCCCAGTGCAATTGGCTGACGTGACGCCCGGCGAACAGCGGTGCACGATGGACGATTTCTTGCTCCAGCGCGTCCAGATACTGATCGGCCTTGTGCTGCTGGCGAGTAACAATCTTATTGCAACCGCAGAAGTAACAAAGCTTATGGCAGAACGGGATATGTACGTAGAGAGATAATGGACGCTCAGGATAGCGCGCCACGGCTTGTAAAAACGCCTGTTCGCCGAAGTCTTCTGAAAACTCCAGCGCGGTCGGGTACGAGGTGTATCGTGGCCCGGAATAGTTATATTTCTGGATCAGGGCCAGATCCCAGTCGATTTGCTGTACAGACATGCTCACTCCTTCCGATGGCGTCTCTGGCGGCTACGGCGTACCGGCGGATGCCCGTTTCGGGTCATCAGCCGGTTGCGCAGCCACTTTTGTCGCCGCGACAACCGCTGTAGTTTAACGAATAACCACACCAGATAACATATAACCGGAAGGGTTATCAGCAGAACGGGAAGGCCCACGGCGGCAATCCGTTAGTTGCCCCGCAGCAGACGCATCATGTCTTCTTGCTTCTCGTCTTCTTCCTCTTCTTCGTCATCGTCATAAGAGAGGCCGAGTTTCTGCATCAACTCATCAATACGATCCAGTTTAGCATCCACCCAGGATTGCTCTTCGGCACTCAGGGTTTCGCCTGCTTCCAGACGTTCCAGCAGCGCATCCAGACGCTCATCCGTTTCCAGTAATTCCAACTCCGCCTGCGGTGAAAGCATAGGTTTCTCACTCTTCGGTTTGTGCTGTTTGGTGACTTTTTCAGTCACGCCCAATGGAATAGGGGTTTTACTGCCAATACGTGGATCTTTTGGTGCGTTCTGGCCTTTGCTGCCTGACGTGGTGTTTCCGCCCGCTGCGCGGCTGCCCGGCGCATGACCACGACGTTTTTTCTGACGCTTGCGATCACGAGCTTCCTGATCCAGCTCCTCGCGTGTTTTTCGACGCGCTTTTGCATGACCTTTGCTGCGTGAGTTTGAAGATGATGGTTTCATAATGGTTCGTCTTTTAGCCGTTTTATTCAGTATAGATTTGCGGCGGAATCTAACAGAAAGCAAGCAAAGAAAAAAGGCGACAGATTACTCTGTCGCCTTTTTTCCTGACTCATAACCCTTAACGGGTCTTACAATCCTTGCAGGCCGCCAACACACCCTGTTTTTCCTTTAGCCGGAACAATCCGTGTTGATTCCATTTCCGTTTAATTACGTCTCCGGACGTTTGTCTTCCTGACAATCCTCTGTCTTCGCCTCCTGGCGCTCCTGACCCTCATCCTGAGTCATTGTTCCTGTTAGCGTCCTCGCTCTATGGGTGCTACTTTACGCCTTTGCTTTAAACAAACAATCAACCGCCATCAGTATTTGCACATTTTCAGAGTTTTATATAAAAGCAATTCACTGATTTATATAGCTTATTTGACATGCATCGCAGAATTTTCTCTGCTATTTCGCATAAAGACTATCGGCAATGTCTCACAAAGCGTATGGCTTTTACTTACAACGCTCACGCCGAAAAATCCGCCTTTTATTATGGTTCAGGTATAATCGCCACAAAGCTTTGACTGACGGAGACGACCGCTTTGACTAATTTGAATTATCAACAGACGCATTTTGTGATGAGTGCGCCTGATATTCGCCACCTACCTTCCGATACCGGAATTGAAGTGGCTTTTGCAGGCCGTTCCAACGCAGGTAAATCCAGCGCGCTGAACACGCTGACTAACCAGAAAAGCCTGGCTCGTACCTCAAAAACCCCAGGGCGCACCCAGCTTATCAACCTGTTTGAAGTGGCTGACGGCAAGCGTCTGGTTGACTTGCCTGGGTACGGTTATGCGGAAGTCCCGGAAGAGATGAAGCGCAAATGGCAGCGTGCGCTCGGCGAATACCTCGAAAAACGTCAGAGCCTGCAAGGTCTGGTGGTGCTAATGGATATTCGCCATCCGCTGAAAGATTTGGATCAGCAGATGATTGAGTGGGCGGTAGACAGCAATATCGCCGTTCTGGTGCTGCTGACCAAAGCGGACAAACTGGCAAGCGGCGCACGTAAAGCGCAATTGAATATGGTGCGTGAAGCTGTACTGGCGTTTAACGGTGATGTGCAGGTTGAAACGTTTTCTTCGTTGAAGAAACAAGGCGTGGACAAGCTGCGGCAGAAACTGGATACCTGGTTTAGCGAGATGCAGCCTGTAGAAGAAACGCAGGACGGCGAATAATTTTCTTGCCTTAATGCTTGTGCCGGATGTGGCGTATCCGGCCCGTAAATTCAATAGATTACAATTCTACCGTTGGCCTGATAAACATAGCGCATCAGGCATTACGGATCTTTTCTTTCGCCCAATAAAAAACGCCCCAGTCATTACTGACTGGGGCGGCTAAAATATTCAGCCAAATCCGATTACGTGAAGTAAAAGGTCTGAAAGATAGAACATCTTACCTCTGTACCCTACGCGACTAACTTTACTCTTTTTTGTTCAGTTCAGAAAGCACTTTTTGTAATTTTTTTTCAGTTGTTGCATAGGAATTTCTAATAGCCATCACAAAACGTGACAGCTTATGTTGCTTACTTACGAAAAAAGGGCATGTTCAGGCGAATCTTAGTGCGCCTGATCCCAGTTTTCGCCACTCCCCACTTCCACCAGCAACGGCACATCCAGACGGGTACAGTTTTCCATCAGTTGATGAATCTGCTTCGCGACGGCATCAACATCATCTTTATGAACTTCAAATACCAGTTCATCGTGTACCTGCATGATCATACGTACACGCGGTTGCTCAGCCTGTAACCACGCATCAACGGCAATCATCGCCCGTTTGATAATGTCGGCGGCGGTTCCCTGCATTGGCGCGTTAATGGCTGCACGTTCAGCCGCTGCACGACGAGCACCATTGCTGGATTTGATATCCGGCAGATACAGACGGCGTCCGTCCAGCGTTTCAACGTAGCCCTGCTCTTTCGCCTGAGCACGGGTGCGTTCCATATACTCCAGCACGCCAGGGTAGCGTTCGAAGTAAAGGTCCATGTACTTCTGCGCTTCTTTACGTGGAATGTTCAATTGCCGCGCCAGACCGAAAGCACTCATGCCATAAATCAGACCAAAGTTGATCGCTTTCGCGCTACGGCGTTGCTCGCTGGTGACGGTTTCCAGTGGCAAACCAAACACTTCTGCCGCCGTTGCCCGGTGGATATCTTTTCCTTCCGCGAATGCGGTCAGCAAGCCTTTGTCACGCGAAAGATGCGCCATAATGCGCAGTTCAATCTGCGAGTAGTCCGCTGAGACAATCACATAATCCTCTGGCGCAATAAACGCCTGGCGGATACGACGACCTTCTTCGTTACGCACCGGAATGTTTTGCAGGTTAGGATCGGTTGACGATAAACGTCCCGTTGCAGTTACTGCCTGGTGATAAGAGGTATGCACACGCCCGGTTTTCGGGTTGATCATCAGCGGCAGCTTGTCGGTGTAGGTCGATTTCAGCTTCGCCAGACCACGATACTCCAGAATCACTTTTGGCAACGGATAGTCCAGCGCCAGTTCTTCCAGTACCTCTTCCGACGTTGACGGCGCGCCACCCGGCGTTTTCTTCAGCGGTTTAATACCCTGTTTTTCAAAGAGAATGGTTTGCAACTGCTTGGTGGAAGAAAGGTTAAATTCTTCACCTGCAATTTCATGCGCTTTCTTTTCCAGCTCAGCCAGACGCAAGGTGAGCTCTTCAGAATGATTGTGCAGCACTTTCGGATCGATCTTCACACCGTTACGTTCAATGCGTGAAAGCACCGGCACCAGCGGCATTTCGATATTCTCGAAGACGTTCAACGGCCCTTTGTGTTTTTGCAGATCTGGCCACATTTTCAGATGCAACTGCAAGGTGACATCAGCATCTTCGGCGGCGTAACGTCCGGCCTCTTCGAGGGCAATCTGGTTAAAGGTCAGTTGATTTTTGCCTTTACCCGCAATCTCTTCAAAAGTGATGGTTTTGTGCTTCAACCAACGTTCCGCGAGGCTGTCCATATCGTGACGCCCGGCAACGCTATTGAGAATGTAGGACTCCAGCATGGTATCAAACGCAATCCCACGCAGCTCAATGCCGTAATTCGCCAGAATACCGCGATCGTATTTCAGGTTTTGCCCGACCTTCAGCGCCTTTTCATCTTCCAGCAGCGGTTTTAGCAACTCGAGTGCACGCTCGCGAGAGATTTGATCGGGCGCGTCAAGATAATCATGAGCAACCGGAATATATGCCGCTACGCCTGGCTCGATAGCAAAAGAAAGCCCGACCAGGTTAGCAGAGATGTTATCAAGGCTGTCGGTTTCGGTATCAAATGCAAATACCGGCGCTTTTTCCAGCTTCGCAATCCACGCTTTCAGTGTTTCTTCATCAAGGATGGTGACGTAGTTGTCATAAGAAATCACCGTTGCCGTCACTTCTGGCGCTTCGTCTGCAACACTGGTTTCCTGTGGCTTCGCGGCTGGTTTTGCCCCTTTGGCCTGTAACCATTTGCCCGCTTCGACATCAGCAGTCCAGCGTTTGAACTCATACTTTTTGAACAGCCCCAACAACTCTTCCGCTGCCGGTTGCTGCACTTCCAGTTGTTCACAGGTCAGCTCCAGTTCAACGTCGGTTTTAATCGTCGCCAGCTGGTATGAGAGATAAGCAACTTCTTTGTTTTGCTCGAGCTTCGCTGCCATTGTTTTCGCGCCACGGAAGCTCAACCCAGCAATTTTTTCTGGCTCGGCATACAGCGTATCCAGTCCGCCAAGACCTTGCAGCAATGCCTGCGCGGTTTTTTCACCGACGCCCGGTACGCCAGGAATGTTATCAGAGGAGTCACCCATCAGCGCCAGGAAATCGATGATCAGTTCTGGCGGCACGCCGTACTTATTCACCACCTCTTCCGGTCCGAGGATGGTATTCGTCATGGTATTGATAAGCGTAATATTTGGCGTCACCAGCTGCGCCATATCTTTATCGCCAGTGCTGATCAGCACCGGACGCCCGGCTTTTTCGGCTTCGCGCGCCAGAGTACCGATAACGTCGTCCGCTTCTACGCCAGAAACCGCCAGCAGCGGCAGTCCCATCGCTTTAACCATCGCGTGCAAGGGTTCGATTTGTGCACGCAGATCGTCCGGCATTGGCGGGCGATGTGATTTGTAATGTTCAAACAGTTCATCACGAAAGGTTTTTCCCTTGGCGTCAAAGACCACCGCTGCATGCGTCGGTTTATATTGCATGATCAGACTGCGCAGCATGTTGAGGACACCATACATCGCACCGGTCGGCTCGCCTGCGCTGTTAGTCAGCGGGGGAAACGCGTGATATGCGCGATAAAGATAAGATGAACCATCTACAAGGATAAGTGGATTTTGGGGGATCTGAACCATAATGTCCGTGCCTGTTTATCAGATTATGGGTAAAGGATGCCACAGACAGGATGAAAACATGAGTTTTTCACCGCTTTTCGTGAAAATCTTTTGTAGATCTTCTGGATCGCTCGCAAATCGTCATGTGGATAACTTTGTGCATAAATTATTTACATCGCTTTTAATTTATTATCATGCTTTTTACAGCATGATGTTTGTCTTTGTTTTTCATGCAGTTAAAAATAAAGCTATCCCTAATAATTGAGATAATGGGATTTTTTCTAATGTGGATAGATATGAATTATTTTTCTCCTTAAGGATCATCCGTTATTTGGGTCGTTTTCTGCTAAAATCTGCGCCTTGCGCTTCTTTAGCGCACTGTCTATGGCTAACCTTTTGAATAAATTCATTATGACGAGAATACTCGCTGCGATAACCCTTTTGCTGAGTATCGTATTGACCATTTTGGTCACTATTTTTTGTTCCGTCCCGATCATCATTGCCGGGATTGTAAAACTATTGCTACCTGTGCCAGTCATTTGGCGAAAGGTTTCGCGTTTTTGTGATTTTATGATGTATTGCTGGTGTGAAGGTCTGGCGGTATTACTGCATCTGAACCCACACCTGCAATGGGAAGTTCACGGGCTGGAAGGGTTAAGTAAGAAGAACTGGTATCTGCTTATTTGTAACCACCGTAGTTGGGCAGATATTGTCGTACTGTGCGTGCTGTTTCGTAAGCACATTCCGATGAATAAATATTTCCTCAAGCAACAGCTGGCCTGGGTGCCATTTCTTGGCCTGGCGTGCTGGTCGCTGGATATGCCGTTTATGAAGCGGTATTCCCGCGCTTATTTATTACGTCATCCGGAGCGACGTGGTAAAGATGTTGAAACCACTCGGCGTTCTTGTGAAAAGTTTCGCCTGCATCCCACCACCATTGTCAATTTCGTTGAAGGCTCCCGTTTCACGCAAGAAAAACATCAGCAAACCCACTCCACTTTTCAAAACTTGTTGCCACCAAAGGCGGCAGGCATTGCGATGGCGCTAAATGTACTGGGTAAACAATTCGATAAACTGCTTAATGTTACGCTGTGTTATCCGGACAATAACCGTCAGCCGTTCTTCGATATGTTAAGCGGTAAACTGACGCGAATTGTCGTTCATGTGGATTTACAGCCTATTGCCGATGAGTTACATGGCGACTACATCAATGACAAAAGCTTTAAGCGCCATTTTCAGCAATGGCTGAACTCACTGTGGCAGGAAAAAGACCGACTTCTGACGTCGTTGATGTCATCACAGCGGCAGGACAAGTAAATTTTGCTCGCCTCTGAATGAGCAGAGGCGAGTGAGTATTTTAATGAACAAAACGTCCGGCACGAGACATAAATTCTTCTTCGCTCATCTCCTGTCCGTTAAAAACAACTTTACCCGGTGTATAACGCAGTTGCAGCGAGGCGGTATTGTTGTCAATCGTGATTAACTGAAACATCTGACCTAAGGTCATCATCCCGCTGATTTGTTTATCAGCCCGCTTTTGCGCTTTTTCCGCATCCATTCCTTCAGATAAATTAAGCTGTTTTGCGGTTTCTGTGACGACATTAAGCGGTAACTTCACATCAAAATTGAGCGATTTAATATCTTTGTTTGTGGATGATGAAGATTTGGCTGGGTCGGCAATACTGATATCCAGATTGGCATTTAGTTCGCCGAGTGCGTTCTTCCATTTTACCGGTTGTTTAATGGTCGGCTCACTTTTTTGTAATAACGGTAAATACTCTTTGAACAATGCAGCATTCACTTCTTGCAGAGCAACTTCATCGTTTGCTAACTCAGGGTGTGCAGCAAGCTGCTTCTGCATTGCAATGTTATACTGGATGATAAATTGGCGCACCGCTGAGGGATCAATAGATTCAGCAATCAATGACCACTCACCACTACCGAGTTGCTGATTCCCTTTTGTTAACTTATCAAGTTCGTAGGTCAGATTGACATTGATATAATCTTTGTCTTTAACGCGATCCAGCATGGTTTTTGCAACGAAAGCATCGATTTGGGCAACGTCTTCCCCGTGATTGATAATGTTAATCTGATTAAATTTCGACTCGCTTTCACCAACCGGAAATTTCTTTTCTTCTAATCGCGCCAGAGAATCAATGGTAAAACTTTTTGCCGTTACTTTGTTCATTGGTGATAATTGCAGAACAATATCTTCGACTTTGCCTTCAATATCCAGGTTAGACAATGAACTACCATCACCATTAAAAGTAAACTGGCCCTCACCAAAAGAAAACTTTCCATACTCTGCAGGGGCAACATCTAATGTCGTAGAGAATGAGCCACCAAACGCGAATCGCAATGTCGCTTCCACGGGCGATTTATTTTTCGCGGCGATAAATAGCGGTTGTGTCAGTTCATTATTCACTAAGTTCACTTTTGCCGCTGCCAGTGCAGGGATGACATTACCATGCATTAACATTGTGATGGGCAACGGACCGTGCTCAACATCCACATCAAATACAACTTTCTGGCCTGGCTTGATATTGAGATCGGGTGCACCGTTATCGAATGTCATTTGCATTTGAAAACGAGAATTAAAAAAACCTTTGTCAAAATTTTT